>JAZSKO010000098.1:0-3435 GCA_045534875.1 Eubacteriales bacterium
CCCGATCTGGTTCGACGCATGGGGGGCGAGGGGCATACCGTTTGCAACCATACTGTCCGTCACCGTGACATGAGCCAAGCCGACGAGACGTCCTTTCTGGCAGAACTGAGAGAACTGGAAGCTCTCTACCAAGACCTGACGGGATGCTCCATGTCTCCCTATTATCGACCGCCCGAGGGAAAATTCAGCCGAGAAAACCTGGAAAGTGCAAGGAAAAACGGCTATTCCACCATTTTTTGGAGCTTTGCCTACGCCGATTGGAGCAACGATGATCAGCCAAATACCGAATGGGCCAAGGGGAAGGTGATCGAGAACTTCCACAACGGCGCAGTGCTCCTTCTGCACCCCACCTCGGCGACCAATGCCGCCATTTTGGGGGAAGTGATTCAAGAGGCGAAACGGCAGGGATACCGCTTTGCCTCCTTGGATGAGCTGACGGCGCAAGGGGGCGATGGCCGTGCATGCGAATAAGCGGTTTGCGCGTTATTTGGCATACGTGTGCGTGTTTTCGTTTCTTTTGAGTTCCGTTCTCCTTGTGCCTCAGGGCTCCAATCGGGTGTCGGCTGAGGCGATGGTCTACCGTTCGGTATCCACTGACAAAAAGCAGATCGCCCTAACCTTTGATGATGGCCCTCATCCGTCCCAAACTCTGCAGATCCTCGATCTGTTGGATCGCTACAACGCCCGCGCCACCTTTTTTATGATCGGCGTGAACGTGGAGCGCTATCCTGATGCCGCGATGGAGGTGATCCGACGCGGACACGAGGTGGGAAATCACACCTATTCGCATTCCCATTTGCACGCGATGGGGGAATGGGAGCTGGATCGGGAGCTTGGGCGGTGCGAGGACGCCTTGGAAAACCTATGCGAATACCGTCCCCACCTCTTTCGACCTCCCGAGGGTGTTTTCAATTCCTTCGTGGAGCATTGCTCGGAGCAGAAGGATTACGCCGTGATCCTGTGGAGCGTGGACACCAAGGATTGGGAGACAAAGTGCGCCGATTCGATCGTGGAGAAGGTTCTGACCTCCGTGCGTCCGGGAGATATCATTCTTATGCACGATTACGTTGCCAAAAGCCAAACGCCCGAAGCATTGGAGCGATTGCTTCCAAAGCTTCGGGCGATGGGATATGAATTTGTAACCGTGAGTGAATTATTGGGACTTCGATGAATCGGTCGATTCCGTTTCTTCATCCTCCTCGTCGGTCTCCTCGTCGATCTCATCCGACGCTTCCTCCTGACCCACAAACGGCTCGATCATGTAGCGGTCGATGATGGGGTAGGCGGCGTAGGAGGACATAAAGGCGAACTGAACGGGGATGAACAGGGGAATGATCATGAGCAAGAATCCCAGTGCGCCTGCACCGAAGGCGGTGATGATCACAGCCGCAAGTCCAAGGAACACAACAGCAAGCAGGACCATCCCCAAAACGGCCATGAGATTGCGCTTGATGCCAAGCGTTGTGAAGATCAGCGCGTTTTTGAGGATCTTTCGGATGGACAGATGGAAGGTGATCTGCAAATGGTAGATATAGAACCGCATGAACAGATACAGAATGCCCAGAGCGGTGACCGCCCAGAACATCACGTCCATCCAGAAGGTTCCGATCAGCCCCGAGAAATACATGAGGTCAAAGCCGATCAGGAACAGAAGCACAAAGTCGATCACGCCTAAGAAGAAGCCCTGCTTGAAATTGCGCTTGATGGCGTAGAAATAATCCGAGAACAAAAAGATCGGATCGCCCTTGACAATGCCTCGGAGCAGATAGGTGCAACCGATGTTTTGCCAGCCAAAGGTCACAAGCAGGAAGACCACGCAGATGCCGATACCGATGTAGGTTCCCGTGTTATGGTAGGCCGGAATCGAAAACTGCGGCCCGAACAGATCCAAAAGAAAGGTGGATTCGGGGGTCTGTTGGATCATATTTGCGCCGAACAACTGCGAAAACAGAGGATTCTGCGCCGTTGGCGTTTGATCCATCACCAAATACAGGTAGGCCGCCAGAATGGGAGGAATCAGCATGGGAAGCATCAACAGATCGATCGAGATCAGCTTCCAGAACTTGCGCCAGCACAGCTTAAAAAAGCGTTTCAGAGTTGGCCGTGTGTCCTCCTCATGCGCGTCCTCCGCATCGTCTCTTTTACTGTGAAACAAGCCGTAGAGGGAAAATTTCTTCTTTTTCAAGGCAATACCGTCCTTTAATGTGTAAAATCAATCACATCTATTGTATCACACATGGATCAAATTGTCAAGGAAAACAGAAAATTAACATTTCAAATCAATGCCTCTCCGTTTTCTAATGTGAGGCAGCGGTCGGCAAACAGGGCGGCGTCCTCTGCCTGATGCGTGACCAAAATAGCCGAGATCTCGTTTTCCTTTAAATGCTGACGCAGACGGGGGAGCAGGGAATCCTTCAATTCACGGTCAAGCGCGGCAAATGGCTCATCGAGGAGAAGAAGATCTCCCCCATAGGCCAAGGCTCTCGCCAAGGAGAGTCGCATCCGCATACCCCCCGACAGCTCCGAGGGATAGAGCTTGGCGCAGTCTTGCAGATCCACAAATGCCAAGGCCTCTTGAATACCGGCAGGGGGCGTTTTCTTTGGCAGGATGGCGCGGAGATTTTCCTCGACCGTTAGCCAAGGAAAAAGACGCGGCTCCTGAAATACATAGGCAAGACGCGTGTGCTGAGAGGCAAGCAAGCCGCTCGTGGGACGAAGCGTCCCCGCGATCAGATGGAGCAACGTGGTCTTTCCGCATCCGGATGGGCCCATGATGGCAAGAAGCTCGCCCTTGGCAAGCGTCAGATCCAAGTTCCGCAGGATCGGCTTGTCGGGAGTATAGGAAAAGGAAAGCTGTTGTATCGTCAGCATGGCAGATCCTCCTGCTTCGGGCGTTTATCGAGCTTGGCAAGAAGCGAGACAAAGCCGAATTCGATCAAAAGACTTAAAAGGATCACCGTCAAGGTCCATGCAAACATCTCCTCGGTGAGCAGATATTGCTTGGCGTCTCCGATCATCGTTCCGATCGAATTGCGCGGCATGGCGATGATCTCGGCGGCGATCCCTGCCTTCCAGGCAAGCCCGAAGGCGGTACGGCAGGCCGAGACAAAATAGGGCGTTACCGATGGAATGGTGAGATAGCGAAGCCGACGAAGCGGCGACATTCCGAAGATCTGCGTCATCTCGCGCAACTCCTTGCTTTGACGGCGAAGCCCCTCGTCAAGATTCGTCCAAACAACGGGTAGGACGATCAGAAACGTGATGAGCGTGGGAACGCGCTCCGAGCCGATCCAAATAAGCGTCAGGACGATAAAGGAGGCAACAGGGGTCGCCTTCATCACCGCCATAAGAGGGAACAGAAGCTCACGGATCAAGCGCACCCGATAGGTCAGCGCGGCGAGCGCCACGCCAACCAATAGGGCGGTCAGGATCCCG
>JAZSKO010000120.1:0-5245 GCA_045534875.1 Eubacteriales bacterium
CATCTACGGTCACGACGTGCAGAACGCCGATGCCACCGAGATCCCCGCAGACGTTCGCGAAAAGCTGCTTCGCTTCGGTCGTGCCGCGCTTGCCGCCGTTTCCATGGAGGGCAAGTCCTACTTACAGATCGGCTCGATGTGCATGGGAATCGCTGGCTCGCAGATCGATCCGCACTTCTTCGAGGACTATCTCGGAATGCGTGTGGAGTCGGTGGATGAGGTCGAGGTGCTTCGCCGCATCGACGAAGAGATCTACGACAAGAACGAATACGAAAGAGCGCTGGCTTGGGTGAAGGAGAATTGCCCCGAGGGCTTTGAGAAGAACCCCGATTTCATCAAAAAGTCCGACGAGGAAAAGACCCATGACTGGGAATTCACCGTCAAAACGGCCATGATCGTGCAGGATCTGATGCAGGGCAACGATGCGCTCCCCGAGCATGCCTTGGAGGAGAGAGTGGGACACAACGCCATCGTGGCGGGCTTCCAGGGACAGCGTCAATGGACCGACTATCTGCCCAACGCCGACTTTACCGAGTCGATCTGCAACACCTCCTTCGACTGGAACGGCGTTCGTGAGCCGTTCGTGGTCGCCACCGAGAACGATACCCTCAACGGCGTTTCCATGCTGTTCATGAAGCTGCTTACCAACCGCGCCCAGCTCTTTGCCGACGTTCGCACCTATTGGTCGGAGGACGCCGTGGAGAAGGCGACGGGATACCGCATCGAGGGTAGAGCAAAAGAGTCGGGAGGCTTCATCCACCTGATCAATTCGGGCGCGGCCGCTCTGGATTTCAACGCCGCCGCTCTGGACGAGACGGGCAAGGGAACCGTGAAGCATTGGTTTGACGTGACCGAGGCCGACACCAAGGCCATCCTGAATGCCACCGATTGGTGCTCCGCCGACAGAGGCTACTTCCGCGGAGGCGGCTTCTCCTCGCACTTCGTCACCGAGGCCGAGATGCCCTGCACCATGATGCGTCTGAATCTGGTGAAGGGACTGGGACCCGTGGTGCAGATCGCCGAGGGATGGACGGTGAACCTCCCCGATGACGTCACCGACATTCTCTGGAAGCGCACCGACTATACATGGCCCTGCACGTGGTTCGCGCCGCGCTGTGACGGCAAGGAGGGAAGCCCCTTCCAGACCGCCTACGATGTGATGAACCATTGGGGAGCCAACCACGGCGCGATCAGCTACGGTCATATCGGAGCCGATATCATCACCCTTTGCTCGATCCTCCGCATCCCGGTCTGCATGCACAACGTGCCGGCGGATCAGATCTTCCGTCCCGCATCGTGGAACGCCTTTGGATCGGACCCCGAGGGACAGGATTACCGCGCCTGCGCCGCCTACGGCCCTCGCTTCGGTAAGCTCCGCTAAACCGACACGGAGATCCAATCAAATCAAGTTCTAAACAGCGAAAGCACCGCATATCAATGGAACAAGTCAAACCATTGAAAGGCGGTGCTTTCTTATGAAACCAAGCGCGATCACCCCCAAAAAAGACCCTTCCCACGGCAGAAAGGGGAAGGGACAGAGATTTTTTATTGCTCTGACCGTCCTGCTTCTTTTGTTTTCGATGAGCCTCCCCTGCGCGGCAGAGGCGGCGGTGATGCGTGTGGGCCCTGTGTCTGTGAGCGATCCGTCCCCCGTCAGCCACGGACTTCTCGTGCTTTCGGCGAGAACCGACGTGGCGCTCTCCACGATGGTGGGTAACGACATCGTCTTTTCGCAGGATGCCTTGGCGCGAGGGCTGAATCTTTCACAGGTGCGCTATATCACGGTGCGCTCCACCCCTCCCATCACCGACGGAGAGCTTCTTCTCGGCTCATCCAAAGTCGTAGCAGGACAAACGATCTCGGCCGAGCATCTTCCGAATCTGGTCTATACGTCGTCCAGCGAGACCGCCGCGCGCTCGGCATTCTCCTTCACGGCAAACGGAGGGGCAACGCCCTTTGTCTGTACGCTCTACCATCTGGATGAGCTCCATTCCACCCCGACCGTGAGCATGGCGTCGGGACTTTCCCTGAACACAGAGACGCATCGGGATATGGAGGTCTATGGTCGTCTTTCGGCCTACGATCCCGACGGAGACGATCTGCTGTTCGAGATCGTCCGTTATCCCAAAAACGGATGCCTCACCCTCACCGATCACGAGCTTGGAACCTATCTTTATCGCCCCAACCTCGGGTACACGGGCGCGGATTCCTTCTCCTACGTTGCCAGAGATCGCTACGGCAATTACAGCGCGTCCGCCGAGGTTTCGCTTCGCGTGGAGTACACGGGAGCGGCGGTGACCTATGCCGACATGGAGGATCACAGAGCCTATAACGCCGCGCTCACGGTCACCGAGGAGGGGATCATGAGCGGAACGAAGGTGGGAAGCGAATCCTATTTCTATCCCGAGAAGACCGTCAGCCGCGTGGAGTTCTTGGTTATGGCGATGAACGCGGCGGGCATTCGCGAGGTCCCTGTCTGCACCGCGACCTCCTTTGCCGATGACGGAGAGATCCCCGCCTCCATGAAGGGCTACGTTGCCGTGGCGCATTCCATGGGCTATGTCACGGGGAGTGAGGTGGAGGGGAAGCTCTGCTTCTTGCCGAATCAAGAGATCACAAGAGCCGAGGCGGCGGTGATGCTGGAGCGTCTGTTGGATGCCGAGGCGGCAAGCGTGATCCCCGTATTTGCCGATCATTCCGAGATCCCCGTCTGGGCGGCAGACGCCATCTTCTCGCTCAACGCCTTGGGGATCATGACCACGCACGACGACTATATCGCCCCCACCGCCACCCTCACGCGCGCCCATACGGCACAGCTTCTCTCGGCGGTTCTGGCCTATACCGAATAAGACAATCGCCCGATGCTTTTGTATCGGGCGAACTCTCTTGTGAAGAAAAACGATAATTTTTTCAAATCTCTCTTGCAAAAGAGAAAAAGATGTGTTATAATATATGGGTACAGCGTCGGGCTGTAAAACGAGGCCATACCAGCCGGGGAATTAGCGGGGCCCTGAACCTGAAATCCGCTACAGCAGGGGTGGATCCCTTTTCTGAGGGAGAAGCTTTTACGAAAGAGGCAGGTCCTCTGTGTTGAGGAATGGGTCTTGCGCAATCGGGAACTGTGAACCATGTCAGGTGGGGAACCAAGCAGCATTAAGCGGTCAACCCGATGTGCCGCGAGAGTGCCTGTTCTGAGCAGAGAGCTTGATGCTCGCGTGGAAGTGCCTTTCGATTTTAAGGTGTATGGTCTTGTTTTGCAGCCGGACGCTGCTTTTGTTGCACGAATGCCGATCGGATCGCCAAAACCAAGGGGTTTTTGCAACGCTCGGCGTTTTTGTTTGAAAAAAGGACGAAACAGGAAAGGAAGGGAAAGCATGCATCAGGCGTTTTACCGAAAATGGAGACCGCAGGTCTTCGATGACGTATGCGGACAGGAGCATATCACGTCGGTTCTCAAATACGAGACCGAGAAGGGCGCGTTCAGCCATGCCTATCTCTTCTGCGGATCGCGCGGAACAGGAAAGACCACCTGCGCCAAGATCTTGGCAAAGGCGGTCAACTGCGAATCCCCGAAAAACGGAAGCCCCTGCGGCGTGTGTTCCTCCTGCCAAGCGATCGACAGCGGAGCGGCCACCGATGTTTTGGAAATGGACGCCGCCTCCAACAACGGCGTTGATAACATTCGCGATATTCGTGACGAGGTGGTCTACGCCCCCTCTACGCTGAAAAAGCGTGTCTATATCATCGACGAGGTGCATATGCTCTCGGTCAGCGCGTTTAACGCTCTGCTCAAAACCTTGGAGGAGCCTCCGGCGCACGTGGTGTTCATTCTGGCAACGACCGAGCTGCAAAAGCTGCCGGCCACCATCATTTCCCGTTGCCAACGCTTCGATTTTCGCCGCATCTCCACCGAAACGCTCATGAGCCGCCTGTTCTATATTGCCGAGCAGGAGGGCATCCGCTTGGAAAAGGACGCCGCGCGTGCCTTGGCAAAGCAGGCGCAGGGAGGTATGCGCGATGCGATCAGCCTCTTGGAGCTCTGCGCGGGAGGCGGACGCGAGGTCACCTTGGATAGCGTGAACGAGACCGTCGGCGCTACGGGGCGCGATTCTATGGCGGAAACCGTCAAGGCCATCTCCGAGCGGAATTATGACGCCTTGTTCGGTGTGATCGACGAGGTCGTGCGCTCGTCAAAGGATCTCTTGGTCTTCTGGCAAAATCTGATCTCCTTTTATCGGGATATGCTGGTGGTCAAGACCACCGAAGGGGCAGACGCCTATCTGGATCTGACCGATGCCGAATCCGAGCAGCTTCACGCAACCGCGGCTCTGTTCCGTCGGGAAACACTGCTCTATCATTGCAAGCTGATCGATGAAGCCCTGTTCGCCATGCAACGGGCAAACACGGTCAAGCGGATCGTGGCGGAGCTGACGCTGGTGAGAATGTGCGATGAGACGATGGATCAATCCAACGAGGCGCTCCTGTCGAGGATCGCCAAGCTGGAGGATACGGTCGCACTGGGAAGCTATGCCGCGCCGCGCGTCACAGCCGAACCGAAACAAAAGGAAGAAGATGACAATGAGACAAGCGCGGAAGCTCCCAAGCAAGAGCCGAGTCCGCAACCAATACCGGATTCGATCGGACAAGCCGAGCGGCAAGAACCGAAAGCGCGCGTCCTGCGTCCTCTCCGATGCTGGATGGAGGTGGTGGAGCGGATCGGAGCAAACGATCCCATGATCTCCTCCTTCTGCCATGCCGCAAAGGCCTATGCGGTGGACGAGGGAGGCGTGATCGTTCGGTTTCCGTCACCGTTCGCCTTAGATATGATCCAAAAGGATGGGGGCAGAGAACGCCTGAGAGCGGCTCTGTCGGCCACGCTGAAACGGGAGATATCCGATGCCGCACTGGTCATGGAGGTGGAGCCTCCGCAGTCCAAAACCGTCCTCGATGAGATCATCGAGGCAATGGGCGAGGATTGAAATTAAGCATAGTCTAATAGTAAATAAATAAAAGGAAGGGAACGACATGAGAGCAAATTATCCGAAGGGAATGGGCGGCGGCTCGCAGAATATGCAGGAGCTGCTCCGTCAGGTACAAAGAACACAGGAGGAGGTTGCCGCAAAGCAGGATGAGCTGGATGCCAGAGAGTATGACATCACGGCAGGAGGCGGAGTGGTAACCGTCAAGATCAACGGAAAGAAGGAGATCCTCGCCATCGACCTCAAGCCCGAGATCGTGGATCCCG
>JAZSKO010000149.1:0-4053 GCA_045534875.1 Eubacteriales bacterium
CCCTCTACCAAGAACCTCAAAAAAGGGAACCCATCGCCTTTCGATGGGTTCCCTTTTTTGAGTGGTTGGTCGGGTAGGTAGGGATTTTTTACAAGCATCGCTTCGTGTTTTTGCTTCATCATAACTATGGGGAAACAACTACAAAGCCTCCCCTGTGTAAGGGGAGGTGGCGGCGAAGCCGACGGAGGGATTGTTCTCCTTGGGTTTGTAATTTTCTGCCGTAGGGCGAGAGCCACGCCCCCGCCCTACGGGTTGATAAGACTTTATGAAAAGCAAAAACGCGTAGCCGTACCCACTAAAAAATAACACCTCCCTCGAAATAAGGCTCAAACAGGGACACCAAATGCGTGGCATTTTGGTGTCCCTGTTTGAGGTTCTTGGTAGAGGGGAGGTTTGGGGGGGAGACCCCTTCTTTCCTAAGAAGGGGTCTCCCCTCCAAGGTCTTTCCCCCTTCCCCACACAAAAACTCTTGACACGGAACACAAACTGTGATATAATAAATTATGTATATTCATTTTTATTCTTGACGAAACGGAAGGAGACAAAAAATGTCGAGTGAGAATCTACAACATTTGATCGCGATGATCATTTACATGCTGGCGGTCATTGGGATCGGCGTGTATTTTGCGAAGCGCGCGAACAAGAATGCGGAGTCGTACTTTTTAGGCGGTCGCACGCTGGGGCCGTGGGTCGCGGCGTTCAGCGCGGAGGCCTCGGATATGTCCGGATGGCTTCTGATGGGACTTCCCGGACTGGCCTACTGGTCGGGACTGGCAGAGGCAGGCTGGACGGCGATCGGCTTGTTTGTTGGAACCTATTTCAACTGGCTGATCGTATCGAAGCGTCTGCGTCGGTACAGCGCGTCGGTGGATGCCATCACCATCCCCGGCTTCTTCTCCAAGCGATTCCATGAGAAGAACAAGATCATTCTGATCATCGCGTCTGCGTTTATCATCATTTTCTTCACGGTGTATGCGGGACAGTGCCTCGCGGCGTGCGGAAAGTTGTTTGTCAACCTCTTTGGTCTTGACTACCATGCCATGATGGTCATTGCCGCCATCTTCGTGTTGGCGTACACCTTTCTCGGCGGCTTTTTGGCAGAAAGCGCCTCCGACTTTATGCAGGCCATCGTGATCGTGGTCTCGCTGGTCGCCATCTTTATTCTTGCCATCGTGAGCGCGGGCGGCTGGTCGGCTGTCATTGCCAACGCCAAGAGCTACGACGGCTTCCTTTCCCTGTTCCACACGGCCTCGCCCTCCGAGGAGATCGCGGGCGCGTTCGGCGCAGGCAAGAAGATGGGCTTTTTGGCGATCTGCTCCAGCCTTGCGTGGGGACTTGGCTACTTCGGTATGCCGCAGGTGCTTCTGCGCTTCATGGGCATTCGCGACGGTAAGGAGCTGACCCGCTCGCGTCGTGTTGCCTGCATCTGGCTGTTCATCGCCATGTCGACCGCAGTCCTGATCGGTATTGTCGGCAGAAGCGTGGATGGGATCAGCTACCTCTCCAACACCGAGGCCGAGAACATCTTTATCGACACCGCCACCACCTTCCTGCCTCCCATTCTCGCCGGCTTTGCCTGCGCGGGCATTCTGGCGGCCTCGATCTCGTCGTCGGATTCCTACCTGCTCATCTCCACCTCGGCGCTGGCGGAAAACGTCTTCCACGGCATGATCAAGAAGGATGCCACCGACCGTCAGATCATGTGGGTCTCCCGCATTGCCATGGCCGTGATCACCATTATCGCCATGATCATCGCATGGGATTCGAACAGCACCATCTTCGGCATCACCTCCTTTGCGTGGGCAGGCTTTGGCGCGACCTTCGGTCCTCTGATGCTGTTCTCGCTCTTCTGGAAGCGCACCACCTATCCCGCCGCGATCGCCGGTATGCTGACGGGCGGCGTGATGGTCTTCTTCTGGGAGCTGGTCATCAATCCCTTGGGCGGCATTTGGAGCGTTTACAGCCTGTTGCCCGCCTTTATCCTCTCGTCGCTCGTGATCTTTGTGGTCTCCCTGCTCACCAAAGCCCCCGACGAGATCATCACCTCCGAATTTGAGGCGGCCGCACAGAAGGAAGCCTGAGACGTCACCGAAACGGAACCGAAATCAAATGAAATAAAATCCCATATCCCAAGAAAGGCAAACAACATGAAAGCAGTTATCACCGTTACCGGAAAAGACAGCGTTGGCATCATTGCCGACGTGGCCACCCTGTGCGCGAAGCACGGCGCCAACATCATGGACATCACCCAGACCGTTCTCAGCGACTACTTCGCCATGATCATGCTGGCCTCCATCGACGAATTGCAGATCAACTTTTCGGACTTCGTGGACACCCTGGCCGAGCTGGGACGCAGCCGCGGACTGGATATCCACACCATGCACGAGGATATCTTCAACACCATGCACCATATCTGAGGAGGCCCCCCGATGATCAATACACAGGACGTTCTGGAAACCATCCAGATGATTCGGGAGGAGAACCTCGACATCCGAACCGTTACCATGGGAATCTCCCTCTTTGATTGCGTGAGCGAGGACACCGACCGTCTTTGTCAGCGCATCTACGACAAGATCACCCGTCGCGCCGAGCATCTCGTGGAGGTGGGAGCCGACATTGAAAAGCAGTACGGCATTCCGATCGTGAACAAGCGCGTGTCGGTCACCCCGATCTCGCTCATCGGCGGCGATTGCGGCCCCGACGGCTACCTCAAAATTGCCCACGCCCTGCAACGGGCGGCCGACGCGGTTGGCATCAACTTCCTCGGCGGCTTCTCTGCCTTGGTGCAGAAGGGCATGACGAAGGGCGCGGACGACATGATCTCGATCATCCCCGAGGCGCTGGCCGAAACGCGCAACATCTGCTCGTCGGTCAACGTGGCAAGCACCAAGGCAGGCATCAACATGGATGCCGTGGCGCGGATGGGAGAGACCATCAAGCGCGCCGCCTACCTCACCCGTGACAACGATTCCATCGGCTGCGCCAAGCTCGTGGTCTTTGCCAACGTCCCCGAGGATAACCCCTTCATGGCGGGCGCGTTCTGCGGTATCGGCGAGCCTGAGACCGCCATTAACGTGGGAGTCAGCGGCCCCGGCGTGGTGGCCTCCGCCATCCGTCGCGCAGGAGATTGCAACCTCTCCGAGCTGGCCGACATCATCAAAAAGACCGCCTTTAAGATCACCCGTGTGGGACAGCTCGTGGCAAGCGAGGCCGCTCGCCGCCTGCATGTTCCCTTCGGCATCATCGACCTTTCCCTCGCGCCCACCCCCGCCGTTGGCGATTCGGTGGCGTACATCTTAGAGGAGATGGGTCTGGAATCCTGCGGTGCGCACGGCACGACCGCCTGCCTTGCCATGCTCAACGACGCCGTGAAGAAGGGCGGCGTGATGGCATCCTCCCACGTGGGAGGTCTTTCGGGCGCGTTCATCCCCGTCTCCGAGGACGCCGGCATGATCGCCGCCGCCGAATGCGGCGCGCTGACGCTGGAAAAGCTCGAGGCCATGACCGCCGTCTGCTCGGTGGGTCTCGATATGATCGCGATCCCGGGCGATACCTCGGCCGAGATCATCAGCGGCATCATCGCCGACGAGATCTCGATCGGCGTTGCCAACACCAAGACCACCGCAGTCCGCCTCATTCCCGCCTACGGCAAGAAGGCGGGCGAATGCGTGGAGTTCGGCGGACTTCTCGGCCGCGCACCCATCATGCCCATCAAGCCCTATTCCCCCGCGCGCTTCATCCATCGCGGCGGACGTATCCCCGCTCCGATCCATAGCTTGAAGAACTGATAGAGAGGAAGACCTTGGGGAGGGGGAGCCCTTCGCGGCAAGGTGCCGCTCCCAATAATCGGGGGATGTAAGCGAAAATCTTTCGCTTCATACCCCGATGGGGATGCTATCAAAACATAGCAAGCGGCAAGGTGCCGCTCCCAATGATCGGGGGATGTAAGTGAAAATCTTTCGCTTCATACCCCGATGGGGATGCTATCAAAACATAGCAAAAGGAAAGAAGGGGAAGTCGGATCGTAGCCATGTCGTTCTGTGAGCCAAGGAG
>JAZSKO010000213.1:0-19842 GCA_045534875.1 Eubacteriales bacterium
GTCCACTGTCCAGGGATAGAGGGGCAATACGATGAGCAAAAAGGAAAGCAGATCTGTCATTCCAAACATCAGATCACAGATTTTGCGAATATTGGACTTATTCTCCTTTTCCGCAATGGAGATCAGCTTCTCTCCCGACAAAAGATCATCGATCGTTACCGAGAAATACTTTGAGATCTCCTTCAGGGAGTCGATGCTTGGATATCCCCTGCCCGATTCCCATTTGGAAATGGCGGTTCGGGAAACGAACAAATGCTCCGCCAGCTCCTCTTGCGTGAGCCCTTTTTGCTTTCTCAATTCTTGTAGCTTTTCGTTTAATTCCATCGCGGTGAGCCCCCCTTACATGATGATTTTGGAAGGTTTGTTGGATAAATTGGAATTTATTTCCTTGCTTTCAACGATCCACTTTCTTGCAAAAACAAGTAAAGCTTCGGACATTGGTGAAAAATCAACCGCTCCGCCATTTTTCAAATTCAAAAAGGTATTGACGATAATCTGTTCCTCGGATGTGGCGACCGACAACAGTTCTTTTTAATTCTTGACGTATGTTCCTGTCTGCTGAAAGACAATCGCCTGCACAACGAAAGAAGCAGATTTATATAACCCTCGCAAAATATCCTCGCTTTTCTCGTGCAACATATTATGAACACATCCGTGATAGATATTGCAAGCCCCGATCTTGATGGCTCTCGCCACAGCCTTGTCATCAAGAACTGCAAGCAATTCATCAAGGCTTCCTTTTATGGGTGTTGTGTCATAATAAAACTGAAAAAGATCGGAAGGCTCCCAATTCAGAATTTCCTTTTTGCCCGAAAGAAACCCACAAATCAACTCTCTGTGCGGCAAAATGTCGAGCATTGTATTGTAGTCTTGAATATCCGAGGCAGACAGTTCATCCAATATCACAACTATATCAATATCGCTCGTGTCACGAGCTTCGCCACGGCCATAGCTTCCCTGCAAGCCCACAAACCACACGCGGTTTCCGAATACTTCATTTAATTTCTGCAAAAAGTCATTAATCCAAGCAGTAATATCGATCATCTTTCTCGCCTCGTCAAATTCAAGTTCATTTATCGTGTTTTTTCGTCGCGTCTACGCATGATATCGTGAATATCGTTGCATAACGTGTTGCATCCAATGTATTTTGATGATGTATTTCTGTGAGAATATTATTCACAATATGCAATATCAATAATATCTTCTATGAATAGTTCGATATTCGATCGAGCAGTACATGCATTTAACTGAAGCATTTTCCTGTTTGTAAATTTGCTGTCAAATTCATCGTGTATGGTCATATTTCCTTTTTGAAATAAGGCTGTAAATTGCTTATAAGAAATATCTCTCCAACCATTCATACGACGGTTGATTCTTCTGATATAAACAAAAGAATCCAAAGGTGCATCAGGACAGCCGGTTCTGTCTATCGTAAATACAAGTTTGTGCCGTAACGGTTTTATTTCATTTCCGTTATCGTCCTCCACATAAAATCCGTTAGGGAAAGATAGGATAATCGAGTCGTTTTCTAATATGAGAGCATCTATTTCATAATCATGAAGCTGATATTTCATTATTTGACTTTCTCCGATCTACACTGAATGAATTTGCGAATACAGAATATCAAACAGACCAACCATAAAACGGGTGAAAAATGCAAAAAGGCTATCAAAATCAGGGGGAATGCTGTATTTCCATTAAAAAAGCCAATATGAAATATATGATTGTACTTGATATAACTGAATTCACCCAAAAAAGCGGATGATACGGTAAAATCCTTCTCTTTTGTAACGAAGTCATTTGCATCAATTTTGGTGTCATGCCAAATCATGATTTTTGATTCACCTTGCACATTTCCTGATAACGTGATATCGGAAGTGCCGCTGCAATGCAGGGTGAATTTGTTGGTATTTACGTTGTATATGTTCGCATCTGTTCCTTCGTATGAAAACATCACATACATTTCTTCACACGTCGGTGCGTCGTAGTCGAGAATGACTTTGCTATCAACATGAAGCGTTGATATCGGTGCATATACGACGACTTCGAACTTATCAAAGTCAACATATAATCCCGTGTCATAATCATAAGAGACGTCATCCGTATACACCGGAACATAGCAATCATCTGTAAACGTAATCACGAGGGCAACCTCATCAGAGCCACTCCTGTTGCCTGTTGCGATTTTCAATTTATCAAAAGCATCTGAATTTGACGTGATCTCAACTCGGTATTCGTTGCTATTTACAATTTTTAATGTTGGTGTTGCGTTCAGAAGATCTGTTTTTTTACTGAAATTTGTAAGAGGATCATAATCGTTCAAAAAATAGAGACAGCTAAATGCATCAAACTCAAATACTTGTGTTTGAATTTCTTTCTCAAATACGGCTGTGGCGTATTGAGGGTCTATATCTTCGGATTGTCTTAGCGCAAAGGAGTATTTCAGCGTATAAAAAAATATTAATAACGCAGATGAAATAACAAAAAGGATCGTAAAGATAACAATTCCCAATTTTTTCATGTGAAATTTTCCTCCGTTTTATAATGTTAAGTTTATCCATCGATTCCATTATATCATAAATTTTCCCAAATGTAAATAGGAAAACGAAAAGCCCTGCCGTAGCAGAGCTTTTTGTATGCTGTTAGATGCATAATTTCCGGATTTCTTCCTCTGACATTTCAGCCAGAAGAAAATGGCTTCCATCGTATTTGCTTTTCTTGCTTTCAGGAAGGAGACTCAGAAATTTGGAATATTCCATTTCGCAAAGAGGTTCTTTTTCCCCTTCAATTCCAATGCAAATCAACCATTCTTTACACTCCAACTGTTTGCCGGTTGTTGGGTCTGTCGTTCCAAAAGGAACAGTAGGCTGATGCGGGAATATGGTGGGGCGGTCGTTCGTTAGAATATACCTCGCGAAAATCCCATTATCTCCAACATAAAAGTCAGGGCTGGCGAAATAAACATTCATCGACTGCTTTTCGTGTAGCCATTCTTCGTAATAATTTGGATTTTCCATAAACAAGGATGCTTCTTCTTTTCCGATGACTAATGGCCACATTGTCGAATAGATTGTAAGCGCATCCTGTTCTCCATCGAG
Organism: Eubacteriales bacterium; assembly: GCA_045534875.1. Classification (GTDB taxonomy): domain Bacteria; phylum Bacillota; class Clostridia; order Oscillospirales; family CAG-272; genus UMGS1865. Next base: position 3,099 of record JAZSKO010000213.1, read on the forward strand.
AACTTGCTGAGAAAAGTGCTTAATGATTTTATTGTTAAAATCAACCATGTTGTCATAGGCAGACAGGAAATCCGGCAGACGAACCCGACTGCCATCAACAATCAGTTTGCCATGCCAATAGTTCACCATTCGCTCAACCGCATCATAGAAATCCTTTAATTCCGATGTTGTAGAAGGCTGTGGTAGACGAAGGGCAATCGTTTTCTTTTCCTTGGGGTTCCAAACCACACTAAACCCTCTGCCAATGCTCTCGGGATTATATGCAAGAAATTCGGTTTCTCCCAGTTCTCCTACATTCAGTTGGTCATTCACAAAATGACCATACTGTAAATGCTCACCCAAGATCACTTCAATCGGCATGGTTTTGCCGCCAAACAACTTTTGCTTAATTAAGACGTCAATAGACATATAACCGACCTCCGAATTCGAGTTTGATTGACTGATGCGGTGCGAAATTGTTAGATAAATTAAAGTTTATCTGACAGTTACATTATATCATAAATTTCCAAAAATGTAAATAGGAAAACAAAAAGCCCTGCCGTAGCAGAGCTTTTTGTATGTCGAAATAATCGCCCTTGGGCTGTAATTATCTCTTCGAGAACTGAGGAGCGCGACGAGCGGCTTTGAGTCCGTACTTCTTTCTCTCCTTCATACGAGGGTCGCGGGTCAAAAATCCTGCGGCCTTCAATGCAGGACGGTACTCAGCGTCTGCTGCAACCAGTGCGCGTGCCAGACCGTGACGGATCGCGCCTGCCTGGCCGGAAATTCCGCCGCCCTTTACGGTGGCGATAATGTCAAACTTGCCTGCGGTCTCGGTTACGCCGAAGGGCTGATTCACGATCAGCTTCAGGGTCTCCAGACCGAAATAATCGTCGATGTCACGGCCGTTAACGGTCACAACGCCGGAGCCGGGAACGATGCGAACGCGTGCTACCGACTTCTTTCTTCTACCGGTGCCATAGAAATAGGGCTTAGAACTTGTATACATCTGCTTTGTCCTTCCTTTCTCTCAATTAAAACTCATACACTTCGGGCTTCTGGGCCTCGTGAATATGAGTCTCACCGGCGTAAACCTTCAAACGGGTGAAAGCACTTGCGCCCAGGGTGTTCTTGGGGAGCATTCCCTTCACTGCCTGTGCCATTGCAAGCTCGGGCTTGGTTGCCATCAGGGTCTTGTACTGAACCTTCTTAAGACCGCCGATATAACCGGAGTGGTGGATCATATACTTCTGCTCCATCTTCTTTCCGGTCAGGATCGCCTTGTCGGCATTGATGATGATAACAAAGTTTCCGCAGTCAACGTGAGGGGTGAATTCGGGAGCGTTCTTACCGCGCAGAAGATCGGCAGCGGCAACAGCAACACGACCCAAGGGCTTGTTTGCTGCGTCCAGAATGTACCACTTACGGACAACAGATTCTTTTTTCTGCATAAACGTGGACATTGTTGTGTTTCCTCCATTCAGAAATTCTATCTCTTTTTTTCATGCTCGCCTATTATACCATACCCCGTCCCCTTTGTCAATAGGTTTTTCAAAAAAAAATTTGAAATTTTAATTTAGCAACCCATTTCCTCTCGTTTTCTCTTGTTTTCTCTTGTTTTTGCCCTCTTTTCGCCCTTGCAAGATCAATTTTTTAGAAAAAGCAAACCGTTCACGCCCCTGTTTTGGGGAATGAACGGCTTGCTTTTGCGGTTTATTTCGGTTGCAGCTGCGTGAAATATCCCTGCGGATGCGAGCAGACAGGACAGATCTCGGGAGGCTCCTTGCCACTCATGACGTGCCCACAGTTGAGGCAGATCCATTTCGTTTCGGCGTCGTTTGAGCGGAACATCTCTCCGTCCTTGATCTTGCCAAGCTCTCTGCGGTAGTTTTCCTCGTGGGAGCGCTCAATGGCCGCCACCTTGGAGAAGAGCTCGGCGATCGCCTCAAAGCCTTCCTCTCTTGCCGTCTTTTCAAATTCATCGTACATCGTTGCCCACTCAAAATGCTCTCCCGATGCCGCCGCCTCCAAGTTTCTCTCGGTGGAGGACCAGCCTCCCAGATAGCGGAACCAGATCTCTGCGTGCTCGCGCTCGTTGTCTGCCGTTGTGGCGAACAGCTCCGCCACCGACACGAATCCGTCCTGTCTTGCCTTTCTCTCAAACCAACGGTAGCGAAGGTAGGCCTGCGACTCTCCGCTCAACGCCGTGTGCAGATTTTGCTCCGTTTTGCTCCCCGCGATGCTTTCGGACATCATTCCCGTTTTTGTGTAGCTTGCCATATTGTTTATTCCTCCAATCAGAATTGGGGTACGCCCCATGTGGAGTGTACCCCAATTTTTGGTTGGATTATTCAAACGGTTTCCTTTTTTTCCTGCTTTTGCTTTCTCTCCGCCCATTCCGAGGAAAGGATGGAGCAGATGCCGACCGTAACATAGCTTCCCTTTACCAGCATACATTCGCGTTGATAGCCCTCAAAGGTCATGCCCACCCGTTCCATCAGATGCATGGAGCGTTCGTTTCCCTTCATAAAGCGCGCCTCGATGCGGTGGAGCTTCAATTCCTCAAAGCCAAACGCCAGCACGCGCTCCAAGGCCTCCTTGGCGATCCCCTTGCCCCAGTAGGCGGGATTGAGGACATAGCCGACCTCGGCGCAATCGGAATGGCAATGGAAGCAGGTGAAGCCGCAGGTTCCCACCATTTTGCAATCCGGCTCGTAGATCACCGCCCAATCGTAGAACATTCCGGCGGCATAGCGGTTTCCGATGTATTGCAGATACTCCCTTGTATAGTCGAGATCGGGGTGCGGATACCATGTCAGATATTTCGTTACGTCGTTGCGGCTGGCGTATTCGTGCATATCCGGCGCATCCAGCACCATCATGCGGCGAAGCGTCAGGCGTTCTGTCAAAAGCTCGGGTAGATGGGAGAACACCCGATAGATGGTTTCCTTCTTCATGTCACCCCTCCTTTTTCGTTTGCTTCCTTCATTATAGCGAATCCCGTCCTGAAAAGCAAGGGCTTTTTCATTTTTTTTGAAAAATCCAAGTGATTTTTGTTTTTTACCTTTCTTTTTTCGCGCAAATATGCTATAATAAATAGGATCATACTTGTAAGGGTTGAAATCGACGGTGAAAGGGGGCGAGCTACTTGGATTTTATCGACCGCCGCGTGCTTTCCGGAGAGCTTGTTCCGGTTCTTTTGGGGATCTCTCCCGAGCTGCTCCAAACCGCCCGTCGCTATTTTCGGCAGTATGGGACGGTCTCTCACGTGTTTTGCGAAAAGGTCCCCCTGCCGCTTCGCTTATCGTTTTGCATGAAGTTTCACACGGTCTCGCATTCATCGGGCGATCGCCTTATGATCGACGCCTTAAAGGATTACGCCACACAGCTCGGAAACGCCGACCTGATCCTCTACCTGCTTCCCTGTACGGTGGAATACGCCAATCTGATCTGGCGCAACCACGAGGAGCTGGAGCGCTTCTTCGTGCTCGCCAAGCAGGATGAAATGGACAAGGTATGGTACGGAGAGCCTACCAAACGAAAGGAGTTTTGATATGGAGCAAAAGCCCTTACTCGGAATATTAGGCGGCCTTGGCCCCATGTCCACCTTCTATTTCTGTGAGCTTCTCACCGCGCACACATTGGCCTCGGCCGACAGCGATCATTTGGATATGCTGATCAGCAGTCGCGCGTCAACTCCCGACCGCACGGCGTTTATTCTTGGAAAATCAAAAGAAAGTCCTCTGCCTGTGATGCAACAGGAGGCGCTCCGCTTGGCAAACGCAGGCGCGACGTTGCTGGTCATTCCCTGTAATACGGCGCATTATTTCTATCAAGGGATCCGAGAGGTCTCTCCCGTTCCGATTCTGAATATCATGGAGGAAACCGTTAACCATCTTTCTCGTCTCGGCACGCGCGTGTGCGGCCTTTTGGCCACCGAGGGAACGGTTCGCTCGGACGCCTATCATCGGCTCTGCCGCGAGAGAGGGATCACCTGCCTTGTCCCCTCCGACGAGGAGCAGGACGTGGTGACGCGCGTGATCTATGAGGGGATCAAGCAAAACAAGCCCATCGACACCGACGCCTTCCTTCGTGTTTGCCAATCGCTTCTGGCGCGCGGCTGTGAGCGATTGATCTTGGGCTGCACCGAGCTATCGCTTTTGCGCCGTCAAGGGCTTACCATGCCGTGGTATCTGGACTCCTTGGAGGTCTTGGCCTACCGCACCATTCTGGCTTGCGGGAAAACGCCGATCGACTTCCCTGCCGAATTTTCCTCGATCGAGGGGGACGGCGTATGAGAGCGGATCGTTTGCTTTCCTGTCTGTCGCTCGCGTGGTCGTCGGAGAGACCGATTCCCGTCATTGAGCGGATCACCGAACGGTCCTCGGAGGCGGATGCGCGGAGCTTGTTCGTTTGCATCAAGGGCTACCGAAGCGACGGTCACGCCTACGCCGCCGATGCCTACCGTCGGGGCTGTCGTTGTTTTTTGGCAGAGGAGCCGCTCTCCCTGCCGTCAGACGCGACTGTTCTGTATCATCCAAATACTCACGCATCTCTCGGTCTTCTTGCCTCCCACTTTTACGGTGACCCCTCGCATGGATTGTCGGTGATCGGGATCACGGGGACGAAGGGAAAGACCACCACTGCCTGCCTGCTTGCTTCGATCCTGAACGGCGCGGGAATTGCGTGCGGCTATATCGGAACGAACGGCATTCAATACGGCGACCGTCAGATCGAGACAAAAAACACTACTCCCGATGCGATTACACTCCAAAAAACGCTTGCCGACATGAGAGATTTCGGCTGTCGGGCGGTTGTCTTGGAGGTATCCTCGCAGGCGGTGCTGTTGGAGCGGATCGCGGGGATGCGCTTCGCGACTTGCCTCTTTACCAATCTCTCCCACGATCATGTCGGCGCGGGTGAACATCCCGATTTTGATAACTATGTTTCTTGCAAGCGCCGTCTCTTTACCGATTACGGCGCCGAGACCGTGATCGTCAATCAAGACGATGCCTTTTCATCCGAATTGCTTTCTATCTGCAAGGGTCGCTGTGTGACCTGCTCGATCGAAAGAACGGCAGACTACCAAGCAAGCGCGATCGATCTGACGCGTAAGCCCGCCTTTTTAGGCGTCTCCTTTGTTGCCGAGGGAGGCGAGGAAGAAGCCTTGGCGCGGCTTCCTTTGCTCGGTAAATTCAACGCCTCCAATGCACTTCTTGCCATGGCTTGCGCGAGGGAATGCTTTGGAGTTTCCCTGCGAAAAAGCGCATTTTTGTTGGAAAGTGCAAGGATATCAGGACGTTCCGAGGTGATTCCCTTGGCAAACGACGCGCTGGCTGTCATTGATTACGCGCACAACGGCATGAGCTTGGAGCGGCTTTTATTGGAGCTTCGCGCCTACGCTCCCCATCGTCTGCTCTGCCTGTTTGGCTCGGTGGGAGAACGCACCCAGCTTCGCCGCCATGAGCTTGGTCGCGCGGCCGCCGCTCATGCGGATCTCTGCATTCTGACCTCGGACAACCCCGGACGCGAGCCTGTTATGCAGATCCTTTCGGAGATCGCCGAGGTCTTTGAGGGGACGGATACGCCCTATCTCACCATTCCTGATCGCGCCGAGGCCATTCGCCACGCGCTGGGGCTTTTGCAAAGTGGAGACATTCTGGTTTTGGCGGGCAAGGGACACGAGACCACGCAGGTGGTTGGGGGCGAGGCCCTTCCCTTTTCCGAGCGTCAGATTTTGTTGGATGCCTTGGAGGAGCTTTATCCCTCACAGGCATAAAAAAAGGAACTTGTTGCTTACAACAAGTTCCTTTTTCGTTTTATTTAGTAGTGCTTCCACGTATTCTTTCCAAACAGGATCAGGATCGGGAAGATCTCCAAGCGTCCTGCCAGCATATCCAGAATCAGGATCAGCTTGGAAAAGATCGAGAGACCACCGTAGTTACAGGTAGGTCCAAGCGCGCCAAGGGCGGGGCCGGAGTTATTAAAGCAGGACAAAACCGCCGTAAAGGACGCGGTAAAATCAATGGAATCAAGCGATACCGCCAAACAACTGATCGCAACGATCATCACATAGATCGCCAGATATGCCGAGGTATTGGCCACGATCGTTTCGTCCACCGGCTGTCCGTTCACCCGAATCACACGAACCGCGTTTGGATGGATGAGCTGACGAATGTTGCGTTTTGCCGCCTTTAAAAGCAGAAGCAGACGCGCGCATTTTAAGCCTCCACCTGTGCTTCCCGCACAAGCCCCCACCGCCATCAGGCAAAGGAGGATCACCTTGGAAAAGGTTGGCCAAAGGTCAAAATCGGTCGAGGAAAAGCCGGTTGAGGTGGCGATACTGGAAACTTGGAAGAAGGCGTGGCGGATCGTCTCACCGACCGACGCGAATTGGGGGCTGATATTGAAGGCGATCAGAACGACTGAGCCGAGAACCAATCCCCAATACAGACGAAATTCCTCGTCCTTCCAGACGTTGCGGATCTGTCCGATCAGGATGAAATAGTAGCAGGTGAAATTTACGCCGAAAAGCAACATGAATACAGCGCAAACGACTTGAATGTAGGGGCTGAACGCGCCGATGCTTTCATTTCGCACACAAAAGCCGCCCGTTCCCGCCGTTGCAAAGGCGGTGCAGACCGAATCGAACAGGGACATTTTCCCAACAAGCAGGAAAATAATATCCAAAACCGTCAATCCGATGTAGATCAAGTAGAGGATCAGGGCTGTCTTTCGCATTTTGGGAACCAGCTTTCCTACGTTCGGCCCCGGGCTTTCTGCGCGAAGCAGGTGCAAAGTGAAGCCGTCGGAGCCGCCTCCGATGGGCGCGATCGCCAAGAGGAAGACCAAGACGCCCATGCCGCCCAACCAGTTGCAAAAGCATCGCCAGTACATGAGCCCCTTCGTAATAGCCTCCACATCAGACAGGATCGAGGCGCCCGTCGTGGTAAAGCCGGAGACCGTTTCAAACAGGGCGTCAATGAAATTGGGGACCTGCCCCGACAGGAAAAACGGCAAGCTACCGAACAGACTGAGTAAGATCCATCCGATTCCGGTGCTGACAAGACCTTCCTTGGCGTAAAATCCCCTTCTCGCCCGACGTGTGAGAAGCAAGAGCAAGCCGGAAATGGCAAGCAAAAGGAGTATGGATGCGGCAAAGGCCCAAGCCGTTCGCTTGTCGCTCTCAAAGATGCAAATAAGCATGGCAGGAAGCATAAAGATCGCTTCCACTAACAGGAAGAACGCGTTGATCCTCCCTATCATTTTGATGTTCATATCAATCGTTGTTTCCTTTCGGCCGAGTTCAATCGAAAATATCGTTCAGTTGCAGGATCACGGAGGGATTGCTGGAAACGATCACAACCGAATCCCCTTCATAGAAGCAGGAGTCTCCGTTGGGGATCTCGGTCTCGCCTCCGCGGTTGATGCCCACAAGCAGGATGTTGCTTCTCAATTTTAGCTTTTTCAAGGGCTCTCCGCAATGCTTGGTGTGCTCGTCGACCATGAATTCGATCGCCTCGGCATTGCCGTCTGCAATCGAGTGAACGGTGAGAGCGGCGCCTGTTTGCCGTTGGAGGGCGCGCACGTAGCGCACGAGCTCGGGGCAGCAGAGCTTGCGAGGAGAAATCACACTTCCGAGTGGGATGGAATCGAGGATGCGGTTGCTCTCCAATCGTCCCATCTTGGTAATGACCTGCGGTACGTTGAAGTTGTCGCCCAACAGCGATACCATCATGTTTAACTCATCCAATCCCGTCAGGGTGACCAGCGCATCACAGGAGGCGATCCCCTCGCTCTCCAAGAGTGCCTGATCGGCGGCGTCTCCCATAATGACATTGACGTGAGGCAGATGCTCGGCAAGTTCGCGACAGATCTCGGGATCCTTTTCGATCAGTTGTATGTCAATGCGGCTCTTTTCGAGCGCTTGCGCCAGATAAAAGCTGATGCGTCCTCCCCCGACCAGCATCACACGGCTGGCCTTGTGGGTGATGATGCCAAGGTTCTTCAAAAGGACAGACAACACATCGGTCGGCGCGGTGACGAAGATGCGGTCGCCTGCTTGAAGCTGGAACGAGCCCGTCGGCGCGACCATTTCCCCGTTTCGCAGAACGGCGCAGACCAACACGCGGCATTTCACCACCGCATTCAAATTGCTCAGGGTCACGTTACAGAGCTTGCTGTCGGCATCCAACCGAAGCTCCACGATCTCCATGCGTCCCTTCGCAAAGCGATCGCGTTGCAAAAAGCCGGGATAGCGGATCAGACTTTCGATCTCGGCCGCCGCCTGCTTTTCGGGGTTGACGATCATGGAGAGCGCGAAGGCATCCCGCATGGCATATGCCTGCTCATCGTATTCGGGATTGCGGATACGGGCAATGGTATGGAGAGAGGGGTTCATCCAATGCGCGGTGGTACAGCAAAGCAGATTGACCTCATCCGAGCCGGTTACCGCTACCAAAAGATCGGCGCTCTCAACGCCCGCAGCTCGCAGGATCTCCATCGAGGCGCAGTTTCCCTCGATCGCCATGACGTCATAGCGGTTGACTCCCGAATCCAGAACGCGTCTGTCGGAATCCACAAGGGTAACGTCATGCCCCTCGGACGAGAGCTGCTTTGCCAATGTCTCTCCCAGTTTTCCATGTCCCGCAATCAAAATCTTCAAGGTAAAACCTCCCAAATCGGGCTTTTATAGCCGTTTTGTCAAATATTACGAAGCACCCAATCGGCGGCGAGGTCTGCCCAGCCGCGTACATCCTCGCGGTCCTTTGCCAAAGCAAGACCGTGCTGACCGTGGGGATAGATGTGCATTTCAAACGGAATTCCGTGGTCACGAAGCCGCTCGCCAAGCACCAAGGAATTCTTGACGTTCACCACCCCATCGTCCGATGTATGCCACACAAACATCTTCGGCGTGTGGTCGGTGACACGGTTCTGCAAGGACATTTCCTCGGCAAGCACCTCATACTGCTCCCCCAACAGGTTCTTTCCGCTTCCTGCATGCGCGTAATCCCCGATCACCGCGATCACGGGATAGCAAAGAATGGCTCCGTTCGGCATACAGGAGTAGCCGTCGATCGCGTCGCGCTTCCAATCTGCGGGAAGTACGTCGTCGATCAAAGCGGCAGACGCCGCCAGATGACCTCCTGCCGAAAAGCCGCAGGTCACGATCCTTTGCGGATCGATCTTCCATGCGTCGGCATTGGCGCGCAGGATGCGAATAGCTCTTTGCACGTCGGAAAGCGGCGCGGGATGACGGTTCGGAGAGGTGCGATATTCCACCACGATGGCGTGGAGTCCCCTCGTATTGAAGAATTCCGCGATCGGATTTCCTTCATAAGGCGCACGATCATGGTAGCCGCCGCCGGGAAGCACGACCACACAGGGCAACGGACGGTCGGTATCCAACAAAAACGGCGTAAAGTAGTTCGGCGTTTCGGCATCCTTTACAAAATAGGGGATCTCGGAATCCCAAAGTCTTCTTTCCATCGTGGTTATCTCCTTTTTGGATGTAGTTTCGAATTGATAGAAACATTCAACTTTTATTTTACCATAATAGCAGAAAAAAATCAAGAGCCTAAGTGGATATATTTCTTTCTTTTTGGATACATCGACCGAGGATCGGCTCATAAAATGACCGAAAGAACCATAGGATAAACCGATCCGTTGCATTTGGAGGTGGTTCTATGAAGCGCTTTTTCTCTCGTTTTCTTCTTTTTTTACTTGCTTTGCTTGCCGTGACGTCGTCTTTTTCCCTACCGCTCCTTCGCTCCGCCCCTCTCCAAGACATTTCCTCGCAAGCCGACATTCCCGTGACGGTGGTGCTGGATGCCGGACACGGAGGCGAGGACGGCGGCGCGGTGAGCGCGGACGGATTTACCGAAAAGGAGGCAAATCTTTCGATCACCCTGCTTCTCAAGGAGCTGTTAGAGGCGAACGGGATCGCGGTGCGTCTGACGCGCTCCGAGGATGTTTTGCTCTATGACAGAAACGTGGATTATCGGGGGCGAAAAAAGGTACTTGACCTGCTCGCGAGACGAAATATAGCGGAAAGTACCGAGAATTGCGTGTTTGTCAGCATTCATATGAACGCCTATCCCGTCGAAAAATACAAGGGCTTGCAGGTGTGGTATTCCACCAATCATCCGGCGTCGCGGATGCTGGCGGAGGGGGTACAGGAGATGACAACCTCTCTGTTACAACCAGACAACCATCGAAGGGTGAAGGCGGCCACTTCATCCATCTATCTCCTACATCATCTGCAATGCCCTGCCATTTTGGTGGAGTGCGGCTTTCTCTCAAACCCGCAGGAGGCGCAGGCGCTTGCCAATCAGGACTATCAAAAAAAGCTGGCTTTTCTTCTCTTTCTTTCGCTTTCCGAGAGCTTGGAGAAAATCTCGGACGAAATCGCGTACAGTTCTTGATTTTCTTGTTCTTTTGCGGTATAATATAGGAGATGAAGAAAATCGAATGACGAGGATCTGCAAATGAAAGGCTTAAAGACGGTTTATATCTGCTCGAAATGTGAATATAAGACCCCCAAATGGCTCGGAAAATGCCCGAAATGCGGCGCGTGGAACTCCTTTGTGGAGGACGTGGAGGCAACGGCGCCCGTTGCAACGGCTACCCCTAAGCGCGCCAGCATGATCCCAACAGGTGAAAATCACGCCGTTGGCTTTTGTGATTTGGAAATCCCCGATTATATGCGTCAAAGCACAGGGCTCGGAGAATTGGATCGCGTTCTGGGCGGTGGATTGGTTCACGGCTCGGTGGTGCTTTTGTCGGGTGAGCCCGGGATCGGGAAATCCACCCTCCTCATGCAGATCTGCGATGCTTTGGGAAGCACGCGTCGCGTGCTTTATATCTCGGGAGAGGAATCGGGCGGCCAGCTCAAGCTTCGCGCAAAGCGGCTTGGTGTTATCGGCGCGAATCTGTTTCTCCTGATCGAAACCAACATTGAGAACATCCTGCAAGAGATCGACAAGGTCAAGCCCGACGTCATTATCGTGGATTCCATTCAAACCGTGTATTCCTCATCGGTCAACTCTGCCCCGGGAAGCGTGACACAGGTCAAGGAAACGGCTCTCTCCTTTATCAACAAAGCAAAGGGAGAGGGCGTTTCGGTGATCATGGTGGGACACGTGAACAAGGAAGGCAGCATTGCAGGACCGAAGGTCTTGGAGCATATGGTGGACGCGGTGCTCTATTTTGAGGGCGAGCGTCAGCAATCCTACCGTATCATTCGCGCCATTAAGAACCGCTACGGCTCGACCAACGAGATCGGCGTATTTGAAATGAGCGATAAGGGGCTTTTGGAGGTGGAAAATCCATCCGAGATGCTCATGGCAGGGCGTCCGCGCAACATTTCGGGAAACTGCGCTGTTTGTACCTTGGAGGGAACACGCCCTTTGATCGCGGAGATCCAAGCATTGGTCACGCAGACCGCCTTCCCCTCCCCCCGACGCACCACAAACGGTATCGACTACAATCGAATGTGCCTGATCATTGCGGTCCTTGAAAAGCGTCTTGGCATGAAATTCTACCAAAACGATGTCTACCTGAACGTGATCGGCGGACTTCGCTTGGACGAGCCTGCCTCCGACGTTTCGGTGGCGATGGCTCTGATCTCCTCCATGACCGACCGTATCGTTCCCGACGATCTGATCGCGATCGGAGAGCTGGGACTTGCCGGAGAATGCCGCGCCGTGGCAAATTTGGAGCAACGCGTCAAGGAGGCGACGCGACTTGGCTTTACCAAGGCGGTGGTGCCCTTCCGCAGCTTGGAAAAAAGAAAGCTCGAAATTCCCGGGATCGAGCTGATCCCGATCCGAGGCATCTACGAGGTGCTTCCTCTATTGAAGGAGCAGGAATAAAAAAGGACCGCAGAGCATCCTCTGCGATCCCTTGATCGCGATTTAGTTGTCCTTCTTCTTTTTCTTGGGCTCTCGGTCGGATTCGGGGTAGACCGCGTTGAAAAGACGCGTGTACTTGATGTCGCGGAGTCCGAGGTAGTAGGCCAGCCAGCAAACCAGCATGGACGGGATCGTGATGACAAACCACGTCCACCAATAGGAATTGAGCGGCGCGCCTCCCACATAATTGGCGAGAAGACCCGTATACATACCGTCCAACACCAAGGCAATGCTTGTGCAAACGCCTCCTGCCGAGCTGAGAACGCCTCCCTTTCCAAGGAGCTTTGCCAGCGTGATGATCAAAGCGCAGACGAAATTGGGGATGTTCGCGCACAAAGAAATGAGAAGACCGGTTTGCGGAATGCGCTTCTTACGGCCCGCCTCCACGCTGACCTTATCCTTAAAGCCGATCTCCCACGTCATATAGTAGAGCAAAAACAGATAGAACAGGATAGCGCACACGCTGACGGAATTTCGCAAAACGGGTCTCCCCGCGCAGGCGAGCGCCAGCACCACGCCAAACAGTCCCGTTCCGATTTGGTTCAGAAACATCCGCACCATTTCATAGGATCTTGTTCGAAAAAAGTCCTTCATACAGTTCCCTCTCATCGTTGATATCTTCCCGTTCATTATAACGGAAACGCGCGAGAATTGCAACCGTCGAGCGCAAAAGTTTACAATTTATCTACGAAAAAGCCCGTAAAATACCGAAAAATACGCAGAAAGGCGGTGATCTCCTTGGCAGAATTGATCTCTCCGCGGGAATTCTCCTCGATCGTGCAGGAATACGCGTCCTACAAGCTCTCCTTGCAGGGATGCTCTCAGAAAACGGTGCAGGAATACCTCTTGGATCTGCGCACCTTTTTCCGTTTCTTGCTGGCGCGCGAGCAAAATATTGATCCCTCCTCCGAGGAATTCAACACCATCGACATCCGATCGGTCGATCTGGAACGGATCGGTCGCATTCGCACCGAGGATATTTACGACTTTCTCTTTTACGCCAATCAGCAACGTGGCAACCAATGGGCGGCGCGGTCGAGAAAGATCTCGTCCATTCGGTCGCTTTTTAAGTATCTTGTGTCGAGGCGGCACTACTTAGACTATAACCCTGCCGCCAACATGGACACCCCAAAGCCCAAAAAATCACTCCCCAAGGTACTCTCCTATGAGGAGGCGGTACGGCTTTTGGAGGCGGTGGAAAATGATAAGGATTCCCCCAACCGCGCCCGTGATCTTTGCATCCTGACCCTCTTTCTCAACTGCGGTATGCGTGTTTCCGAGCTGGTGGGGATCAACATCTCGGACATTGATTCCGAGCTTCGTTCCCTGCGTGTGACGGGTAAAGGAAGCAAGGAGCGAATGGTCTACCTCAATCAAGCCTGTCAGGCGGCGCTCATCAGCTACATCGGGGTGCGAATGAGCCCCAAGTACGCAAGCGTGCGTGATAAGGCTCTCTTTCTCAGCCGCTTGGAGCAACGCATGAGCGTGAAATCCGTACAGGCGATGGTGTATAAATACTTGGCGATGGCAGGGCTTTCCTCCAAGCATTATTCGGTGCATAAGCTCCGCCATACGGCGGCCACCCTGATGTATCAATCGGGAAATGTGGACGTTCGCGTGTTAAAGGAGATCCTCGGTCATGAGCAGCTCAACACCACGCAGATCTACACACACGTGAGCGATCGGAACATGGAGGACGCGATGTCCCAGAATCCGCTTGCCGACCGAAAGAGAAAATGACCCGATTTACAGTCTTTTTCCTCTCTTTTTTAAAAAAATACTGGACAAGCCGAGCGGAATATGATATAATAAGGAATTGATGATTTTGTTGCGCGATGCGGAAAGGAGACGGCTATGCGGGTCTTGAATCTTTGTCCGGGCGGTTGGGCCTCCAACTGCTATCTGCTCCTTTGCGACGGTCACGCCGCTGTGATCGATCCGAGCGCAAACGCCGAGCAGATCCTTGCCTCGGTGCAAGAGGCCCATGCGCGCTTGGAGTTTGTTCTTCTGACACATGGGCATTTCGACCACATCCTCACCTTGGATGCGTTGAGGCGGAGCGTTGACGTCCCCGTCTACATCCGAAAGGAGGACGCGGAGCTTCCCGGGGATGCCAACAAGAACGGCTTTTATCCCTTCTTTCATTTGGATCGGCACTTTGCCGCGCCGTCGGATCCCTTTGATGAGGATTTTTCGATCCGACTTGGCGACAGTGTGATCCGCGCCCTGCACACGCCGGGACACACCGAGGGTAGCGTTTGCTATCTTTGGGAATCAACAAACGACGAAACCGTCGCCCCGTTTCTCTTTACGGGCGACACGATCTTCGCAAACGGCTTCGGTCGAACCGATCTTTACGGAGGAGACGAAAACAAGCTGGTGACTTCCCTCTCCTCGCTGTTCGCGCTTCCACGCGATCTGATGATCTACCCGGGACACGGAGACATCGCCTCCTTGGGCGACGCCTTGGACGCGATCCCCTTTCTCCCTCTTTGAACTTGAAAATCCAATCAGAAAAGGAACGATACCACCATGGATTATGAATTGCTTGCCGAATTGCTCTTTCCGAACGTGACCGAAACGCCCGCTCAGATCGAGCAGAAATACCCTCCGCGACAGCTTCCCGAGGGAGCAAAGGTCACGCGTTTTGCCCCCAGTCCCACGGGATTCGTGCATTTTGGCGGTCTGTTTCCCTCCACCATCGGAGAGCGCTTGGCTCACCAGAGCGGCGGCGTGTTCTATCTCCGCATTGAGGATACCGACGCCAAGCGCGAGGTCGAGGGCGCGGCCGAGGGGCTGATCCGCACACTCGCGCATTACGGTATCTGCTTTGACGAGGGCGCGATCCTCGATGAGAACGGACAGATCTCCGACCATGGCGCATACGGTCCGTATAAGCAGAGCCAACGCGGCCCGATCTATCATGTCTTTGCCAAGCAGCTTGTCCGTGAAGGAAAGGCATACCCCGTCTTCACCACCAAGGAGGAGCTGGAAGCCTTGAACGCGGTGGACAAGAAGGCCGAGATCAAGGCGCGTAACTGGGAGGACGAGCAACAGGAGCGGCAAGCCGAGCAAGCGGCTTGGAGAGCCTTTACCATCGACGACGTCAAGGCGCACCTGCGTGCCGGCGATCCCTTCTTGCTTCGCCTTTTAGCCGACGGCGATCCCAACAAAAAGGTTCCCTTTACCGACCTGATCAAGGGAAAATTGGAGATCCCCGAAAACGACGAGGACTTCGTGCTTCTCAAAAGCGACGGCATCCCCACCTATCACTTCGCGCACGCCGTGGACGATCATCTCATGGGCACCACCCACGTCATCCGCGGTGAGGAGTGGCTCCCGAGCCTTGCCAAGCATCTGATGCTGTTCCGTTACCTTGGCTTTAAGCTGCCGAAGTATATGCACATCGCGCAGATCATGCGTCTGGACGAGAGCGGCAACAAGAAAAAGCTCTCCAAGCGCGATATGGGCGCCAATATGGACGATTACAGCCGCATGGGCTATTCTCCCGCCTCGGTGTGTGAGTATATCATGACCCTGCTCAATTCCAACTATGAGGAATGGCACGCGCAAAACCCCACCGAGCCGTACACGTCCTTCCCCTTCAATATCAAGAAAATGAGCAGTTCGGGCTGTTTGTTTGATTTCAACAAGCTCAATGACGTCAGCAAAAACGTCATCTCGCGCATGAGTGCCGAGGAGGTGCTGGCCGAGACCTTGGAATGGGCGAACGCCTTTGACACCGAGCTTGCAGAGCTTTTGTCCCGTGATACTGCTTACGCCTTGTCGATCCTCTCGATCGGCAGAGGCGGCAAGAAGCCTCGCAAGGACTTCGCGACATGGCAGGACGTTAAACCCTATCTCAATTTCTTCTACGATGAATTGTTCTCTGTGCAGGACGCCTACGGCGAGCAATTCGCCAAGGAGGACATTCGCGCCGCGTTGGAGGGCTTCCTCGCGACCTACGATCCCGCCGACGACATGACCGTTTGGTTTGATAAGATCAAGGCCGTGGCAGAATCCATCGGCTACGCCTCGGATATGAAGGCATACAAGGCTGATCCCACACAATACCGCGGAAGCGTTGCCGACGTGAGTATGTTTTTGCGCGTTGCCGTTACGGGACGACTCAATTCTCCCGATATGTATAGCGTGATGCAGATCCTTGGAGCTGATCGGGTAACCGCCCGCATTCGCTCCATGCTCCAAACCCTTTGACCGTCTTATTTGAAAAAAGAAAGGACATCACCCAAAATGGCTGAAATTGAAAGAAATTTTATTCATGATATCATCGACGAGGATCTCTTGGCCGATCCCTCCCTGCACATTCACACGCGCTTCCCTCCCGAGCCGAACGGATACCTCCATATTGGCTCTGCCAAGGCGATCATGATCAACTATCAGGTGGCGCAAAAATACAACGGAACCTTCAATCTGCGCTACGATGACACCAACCCCGCAAAGGAGGACACCGAGTTCGTGGAGGCGATCTACCGCGACCTGACGTGGCTCGGCGCGATCCCCTCGGGCGGCGTCTTCTACGGCTCGGATTATTTTGACAAATGCTATGAGTTTGCCGTTCAGTTGATCCGCGACGGCAAGGCCTATGTTTGCGATCTTTCGGCAGATGAGATGCGCGAGTATCGCGGAACGCTCACCCAGCCCGGCAAGAACTCCCCCTACCGCGATCGCTCGGTGGAGGAAAATCTCTCGCTCTTTGAGCGCATGAAAAACGGCGAGTTTGCCGACGGAACACATACCCTGCGTGCCAAGATCGACATGGCAAGTCCGAATATGAATATGCGTGACCCTGCCATCTATCGCATCGTGCATACCGATCACCACCGTCAGGG
>JAZSKO010000152.1:0-7150 GCA_045534875.1 Eubacteriales bacterium
CTTTTACAATAGCGCAGATGTCTATCCCTCATCTGACGACATAACCGAATTTTACGGAACTTATTCCATATATTCCGATGGGGTGTTGCGTTATACCGGCTCGCCATATATGTCGGCGTTTTTTTCATATCAATTAGAACAAAATATATTTGATTCGGTATTGGAAAAAACATTTCCTTGATCTTCTATCAAAATGGGGATTATTAGCCCCAAAAAATCCGAGAACTCTGTTCTCGGATTTTTTTATCAAGCCGCAGGCTGTTATATCCCATTCCAAAAAACTCCCATTATTGCTTGACATTTTTCTCCTATTGTGATAAAATAGAGAAAACTACATCTTTATTCTAAAACTGTGCGGAGGTGTGATCTCCATGAGGATCGTGTTAAAGGTTGGTACGTCTACGTTGGCGCATGCCACGGGACGCTTGAATATTCGTCGCGTTGAGGAGCTTTGTCGCATCGTCAGCGATCTGAAAAACGCGGGACATGAATTGATCTTGGTCTCGTCGGGCGCGATCGGGATGGGCGTTGGAAAGCTGGCTTTGAGCCAAAAGCCAAAGGACATTCCCACCAAGCAGGCGGCCGCCGCGGTCGGTCAGTGCGAATTGATGTATACATACGATAAGCTGTTCGATCAGTACCATCACATCGTGGCACAGATCCTGTTGACAGGCTCGGACTTCAAGCACGCGGATCGCTATGAGAATTTCCAAAACACGTTGACCCGCTTGTTGGAGATGCAGGTGCTTCCGATCATCAACGAGAACGACACCATCGCCACGGATGAGATCAAGGTCGGCGATAACGATACCTTGTCTGCAATGGTCGCTGTGAGCGTAAAGGCGGATCTTTTGGTCCTGCTTTCGGATATCGACGGGCTTTATACCTCCGATCCGCATCAAGATGCAACCGCGAAGCTGATCGAATCGGTCTATGCGCTCACGCCGGAGATCATGGCGTTGGCAGGTGGCGAGGGCTCGGAGCTTGGTACAGGTGGAATGAAAACAAAACTCCACGCCGCCGAGATCTGCAACGATCAGGGCTGTGACATGGTCATCATGAACGGCGCAAAGCCGCAGCTTTTGTATGATCTGTTTGAGGGACGGTCGGTTGGAACGCGCTTTTACGCAAAAGGAGACAGGACATGACGACGCAAGAGATCTTATTACAGGCAAAGGAAGCAACGCAAGCGCTTGCCATGCTTTCCTCAAAGGAAAAGAACGAGGCCTTGCTGGCAATGGCGGATGCCTTGGAGAACGAGACCGATGCCATCCTGCAAGCAAACGCCGAGGATCTGGCGCAGGCTGAGGCCAACGGCATCAACGCAGTCATGGCGGATCGGTTGCGTCTGACCAAAGAGCGCATTCACGCAATGGCCGAGGGAATTCGGGAGGTCGTGGAGCTGGACGATCCGATCGGACGCGTCTTGGCGCGCGTGGAGCGTCCCAACGGCTTGGTGATCGAAAAGGTACGCGTTCCCATGGGGGTTGTGGGTATCATTTACGAAAGCCGCCCGAACGTGACCTCGGATGCCGCGGCACTTTCCTTGAAAAGCGGAAACATCTGCGTGTTGCGCGGTGGCAAGGAGGCCTATCGGTCGTCGATGGCGATCGTGGAGGCGATGCGTGGCGGTCTGGTTTCGATCGGCTTGCCGCCGACCTTTATCAATATTCTGCATGACACCACCCGTCAAGGC
This sequence comes from Eubacteriales bacterium, assembly GCA_045534875.1. Classification (GTDB taxonomy): domain Bacteria; phylum Bacillota; class Clostridia; order Oscillospirales; family CAG-272; genus UMGS1865. The sequence continues at coordinate 1,697 of JAZSKO010000152.1, forward strand.
GCTACCGAAATGATGACCGCCGTGGGACTGGTGGATCTATTGATCCCGAGAGGCGGCGCGGGTCTGATCCGCGCGTGTGTGGAGCAAGCCAAGGTGCCATGCATCCAGACAGGTACGGGTATTTGTCATATTTATGTGGATGCGTCGGCCGATATCGAAATGGCCTTGAACATCCTTGAAAACGCAAAAACAAGCAGACCGTCGGTCTGCAATGCCGCAGAGGTGTGTCTTGTCAGCCGTGCGATCGCGTCTCGGTTCTTGCCGCGATTGCGTGAGCGGTTGGTGGAGGATCGCATCGCGCGCGGCGTGCCGTCTGTGGAGCTTCGACTTGATGCGGAGGCGGCAAAGATCATTTCGGGAACTCCCGCAGGCGATGCCGATTTCGACACCGAGTTTTTGAACTATATTCTTGCTGTGAAGATCGTGGATGACGTGCAGGAGGCGATCCGACACATCGCCAAGCATTCCACACACCACAGCGAAGCGATCGTTGCCGAGGATGCAACGGCGGCAGAGCTGTTTTTGGCGGCTGTGGACAGCACGTCGGTCTATGTGAACGCCTCCACGCGGTTTACAGACGGCGGGGAATTCGGACTTGGCTGTGAGATCGGTATTTCCACGCAAAAGCTCCATGCACGCGGCCCGATGGGACTCGAGGAGCTGACGACCTATAAATACGTCATTCGAGGAAACGGACAGATCCGTTGAATCATCCAATAACAGAATCGAAAGGAACGAGAGGACATGAGCAACTATTCGTACGGTTTTTTGGGATGCGGGAACATGGGCGGCGCTTTGATCAAGGCGGCCTCTAAGGTGGTTCCGGCTGAGCGCATTTTGATCTGTGATACCGACAAACAAAAGGTAGATGCCTTCGTGGCGGACGGAAAAGCGACGGCGGCAGATGCCAAGACGCTTGCCAAAACGTGTGATTATCTCTTTCTTGCGGTCAAGCCGAACGGGCTTTCCGCACTGTTTGATCAGATCCGTCCCGTGCTGGCTGAGCGAAGCGGCAACGTGGTGCTGGTGAGCATGGCGGCTGGCGTTACCATTGAGACCTTAGAGGACTACGCCAAGCATCCGTGCGCGGTGATACGCATGATGCCGAACACGCCGGTTGCGGTTGGCGAAGGCATGACGGTCTACGATGTGAATGAATTGACGACCGATGAGCACATCAGCGGCTTCTTGGGCGTGTTGTCGCACGCAGGACGATTTGACCGCGTCTCGGAGAGCTTTATCGATGCGGCAGGCGCGCTTTCGGGATGTGGACCTGCGTTCGTGTATCTGTTCGCGGAGGCTCTGGCCGACGGAGGCGTGGCTTGCGGATTGCCGAGAGCGAAGGCGCAGGAGTACGCCGCGCAAACGCTTTTGGGAGCGGCCAAAATGATGTTGCGTACGGGCAAGCATCCGGGAGAATTGAAGGATGCCGTTTGCAGTCCCGGAGGCACGACCATTGAGGGTGTGCGCGTGTTGGAGGAAAAGGCGTTCCGCGCGGCCGCGATGGATGCCGTTGTGGCGGCTTATGAAAAGACCTTAAAGATGAAGAAATAAGGTTTTGATCCGAACCGTACACAACAGATCGTCAGCTTTGAGGCGACGAGGACAAAAAACACGAAAATGTGCGAATGGGAGATTGATGGAATGTTTTATAATGCCTTTCCAAGTAATTTGAGTATGGATGTAAACAGCTTGATAAATATCATGCCTCATCAAACATTCTGTAATGTCTCTTTTGTCAAAAGTGAGGATTCCATTGTATATGCGCTTGAAGCCTACGAAGTTGAAATCCCATATAGAATGTATTTGCAGGATATAGCCGATACCGCGTATGCAATGCTATCCCCAATACAAAAGCAAATTTTGTGTTGTATCTACACAAGGAGCTGTGACGGATACGTTCGAGAGAAATATGTTCGAAAATTGTTGGATATGCCGTTTGAGCAATGGTGCATTCCGTTTATAGTCAAGCTCTGTGATGAGTATATTCTTGAAATTCTTGAGGTTATTTATGAAAAACTGAAAGAGCGGGATAATGCGGATATTCAAGAATTTTGTTTAAGAAACAAAGCCGCCGTAAGAAAAGGTTACGCAAGGATGATAAGCTACTGGAACGTGTATCATCGCGGTCGCAAGCAAACAAGAAAAGAATATATTGGCAGTATGCTGTTTGAGGAATGCTTGGGATACAACAAAACGTTTGAAAAATGAGTGCTTGAGAAAAGTAAGTAGAGGGATAGAAAAAAGGGGTTTTGGAGGCTTATCGGTAAGAAAAAGCCCAAAAACCCCTTAAAAACGTCGAAAACCCTCCCCTCAATTATACAAAATTTTGATTTTGTATAATTGCATATATCACAAAGAACCAAATGCCCTATTGGTTTTGTGGGGCGTTTTTCGGTTGACCGTAGCCCTTTCGCGAGGCATTTAGTCTTCAACCTTTTTTCGGAGTATGCTTTTATGAATGTCTTTTGGGATTGGAATTGCCGGTTGCTTCCCATGATGGGAGACGCCGTTACGAAGCCGCAGGAGGCGGCGGATGCCTTGACGTTACTTCGGGAGCGTTTTGGGATCCGTCGGTTCTGCATGATGCCGTCCTTCGATTGCCAAGAGGAATCGGTTGGAATGTTTCTTTTGAAAAGAGAACAGGCGAGAAGGGAACTCGCTTCCCTTCTCGCCCCCGATACAAGGCTTTTTCTCGGCTCGGCTTCCCTGCTCTGTCAAGGACTTTCCCAAGCTGAGGGTCTGACAAAGCTCTGTATTCCCAAAACCGAGTATCTCCCGATCACGCTTCCCTATTTTTCCGAGGAATCCGATTTCTCGATGGAGCTCAACCGTCTTCTCTATCACACGCCGATTCGGGTCCTCTTGCTTTCTTTTGATTCCTACCTCTCCTTTTATCCCAAGGATACCTTGGAACGCCTGTTTCGCTTGCCAAACGCCGCCTTCCAGTTTTCCTACCGTTCCTTGGAGAATGCGTCGGTTCGGGAGCTTCTTGGTGATCTGGCAAAGCAAAACAAGCCGATCGTCTTCGGTACGGGTCTGAATTGCTTGGAAAAGACCTACTATTATGAATTCGATCACTATATATCCTTAGCGCGTGAGGCATTCAACGGATACACCTTCGACAAGCTGTTCTACCGCAATCCGCTCTCGCGTTAAGAGGTAGCAATAAGGTTTTTGACAGGTTCAAATCCATTTAGGCTAGCCGAGGCAGAACAGGTTGAACTCGGTTTTAAGAGAGCCCTTTTTCGCCATGCGGCAGGAAAATATCTTGTTATATTGGTATATAACTGCAACATTTTCCTTTGCCTGACAAAAAATGGCTTCTCTTAAAACTTCGTAGAACCTGAACGCCCGAATTTTTTGATGATTTTGGTGTTTGCCGAGCGCGGCAAGGTAAGCACCTTGCAAGTGAGGAAAACGCCGAAAGCGCGGAAAATTCCGGCATTCAGGCGCGTTCAACCTGTTCTGCCTCGGCTAGCCTCGGAGAGATTATTTCTTAATAACGTCAATTCCCAAATATTTTCTGAGAACCTCGGGAACGGTAATGCTTCCGTCGGCGTTCTGATTCTGCTCCACAAGAGCCGGGAAAATACGGCTGGTAGCCAGACCCGAGCCGTTCAACGTATGCACGTACTCGGTCTTGCCGTTGGCGCGCTTGACACGCATCATGCCACGACGCGCCTGATAATCGCGCGCGTTGGACACCGAGGAGACCTCCTTGTAGCCGTTCATGGAGGGGATGTTGATCTCGATATCGTAGGTCCTTGCCATGGAAGCCGAGCAATCCTCTGCCGCCAGCTTCACGGTGCGGAAATGGAAGCCCAAGCCGCGAACCAGATTCTCGGCGTTCGTCACCAGCTCCTCAAAGGCCTCGTCGCTCTTTTCGGGAAGCGTGTACTGCACCATCTCCACCTTGTTGAACTGGGGGCCTCTCACCATTCCCCGCTCGTCTGCGCGGTAAGAGCCTGCCTCACGACGGAAGCAGGGGGTGTAGCTGATATACTTTTTCGGAAGGTCTGCCTCCGTCAAAATCTCGTCACGGTGCAGAGAGACCAGAGCCGTCTCCGCCGTGGGAAGCATGAAGCGACGACGCTCGTCCTCGGCGGTTTCCAGCCAGTAGACCTCGTCCTGGAACTTGGGGAACTGTCCCGCCGTCAGTCCGCACTCATAGCCAAGCATATGCGGCACGAGCATCAATTCATAGCCGTTTCCGATGTGGAAGTCGATAAAGTAGTTGAGGATCGCCCATTCCAGACGTGCACCAAGCCCCGAATAGATCCAAAATCCGTTGCCCGAGAGCTTCGCGCCGCGCTTGTAGTCAATCAAACCCAGATCGGTGCAGAGATCCACGTGATTTTTCGGCTCAAAATCGAACACGCGAGGCTCGCCGAAGTAGCGCAGAGGCTCGTTGTTCTCCTTTCCGCCCTCGCGCAGATCCACGTCGGGCAGGTTGGGAAGACCCAACAGGAAGGAGGTGAGCTGTGTCTCCACGGTCTTGAGCTGCTCGTCGTTCGCCTTGATGCGCGCGCCAAGCTCCTTCATTTCAGCGAAGATGGGGGCTACGTCGCGTCCCTCCTTCTTGTACTGCGGAATGAGACGGTTGGTCTTGTTCTGCTCCGCCTTCAACGCCTCGGTCTCGGCGATCAGCGCACGACGCTCGGTGTCCAGACGCAGAATGGCCTCAATATCCTCCCTCGCGTCCTTTCCCTTCTTGGCGAGGCGAGCGATCACCTCGTCGGGATTCTCTTTGATATATTTAATGTCGATCATGTTCGTTCCCTTCCCTTTCTTGGAAAATTCCTACATCTTATTATATATTTTCAATATTTTAAAGCCGCTGACAGATCATTCCTCGGCGAAGAAATCCGCACCGCAGATGGCGGTCAGGAGCGCTTCCAGATCGGCGTCATCGTCGTAGGCGAGCTCCACCACGCGCTTCTTTGCAGACTTGACGATCCGCACGCGACGCCCCAAGACCGAGACCGCGCGATGCTCCAGATCCTTCATATAGACGCGACGCTGGGTGTTGTCATCATCCTGATCTGCCTTCTCGTCGGGCTGATAGTTCATCAGACGGATCGTCTTCTCGACGTCACGCACCGAAAGTCCCTTCTCGATCACGCTCTGCGCCAGAGGGAGCATTTGCTCGGGATTTTTCAGCCCCAAGATCGCTCTCGCGTGTCCCTCGGAGAGGTCGCCGTTTCGAACCAGCTCCAAGACCTCGTCCGGCAGATCCAGAAGACGAAGCAGATTCGCCACCGCCGAACGGCTTTTGCCCACCTGCTTTGCCACCTGATCCTGCGTCAGATCGAATCGCTCGATCAAGGCCTCATACGCCATTGCTTCTTCCAGAGGATTCAAGTCCTCGCGCTGGACGTTCTCAATCACGGCCACCTGCGCCGCCTTCAAGTCGTCTCCTTCCAAGATCACCGCAGGAATTTCGCTGAGTCC
>JAZSKO010000072.1:0-5558 GCA_045534875.1 Eubacteriales bacterium
CTTTCCCGTTCTGGCCGACTATGCTTGGCTTGACGTGGACGGTCTTCGGATCTTTGCCACCCACGGGCATCACGTCACCCCCGAAAAGGCCGTTTTCCTGACCGAGGGAGACATTCTTTTGTACGGCCACACCCACGTCCCCACGTGGGAGAAGCAAAACGGGCATTTCCTGTTCAATCCCGGCTCGGTGTCGATCCCCAAGGAGGGCTCGCACCACAGCTACATGACGCTTTCGGACGGTGTGTTTGCTTGGCATTCCTTGGACGACGGCGCCTGCTACCACACCGTCTCCTTCTCTGAGGGTTCAAACGCATGACGCCAGCCATCACCCCTCCGCCCTGCCCGTTCGTTTCGGGCTTTTCCGACGACACAGGCTCTTGGGAGCTGAACGTGGGCGAATGGAGTCTCCGCTCCGAGACACCGCTTCTTTTCTACTTGGAGCGCGGAGAGATGTCTCTACGCTTATATGACGGCGAGGTCACGCTGTCGGCTCGCTCGGCGCTTCTCCTGCCCGCAGGCTCTCCCCTATCGGCCACGGTGAAGGCGGCAGGCTCGGCACTTGTCATCGGGTTCACCTCCCCTCAAAGCGCATCCATCCCCCATCCGCTGGTCTTTGCGAGAGTCCCCCTCTCGATCGGCAAGACCTTTCTGCACTTCTGGGGAGCCTTTCGCACCCGTGAGGTGGGCTGGGATTACGCCTGTCTGTCGGATCTCTACGCCATTCTGTATGGTCTTTTTCGGAACAGTCCCGACGGCAACCGTCGCTATCTGCAAACCGAGCTGATCCGTCCGTCGGTTTCCTATTTGGAGCGTCACGCCACCGATCGGCGGCTGAATATGGAGGAGGTCGCGGCCCTGTCGGGTGTGAGCGAGACCCATTTCCGCTCCCTGTTCGTCAAGCAATTCGGATGCACGCCGCTCCAATATGTGCATCAGCATCGCATACAGACCGTGGAGCAAGCGCTCGCGTGCGGCGCTCCTCTTTCCGAGGCAATCACCCTTGGCGGCTTTTGCGATCGGGCTCATTTTCTTCGCATCTATCAAAGGGTGAAGGGAAAGCCCTTCTCTGTCCAATAAATCACTTTTCAGTCCAATAAATCAATTTTTTGATATTATGAAACGAACGAAGCTGTTGGTTTGCCTTTTGCTGTTGATCCCTTGCCTGCTCTTGACCTCTTGTAGCGGAATCAAGAATTTGTACGACGACATGAAGGATCTGCCCCTGCCCTATCCGATCTCCCTCATGAATCCCTTTACATGGTTTGACAGCGATGGAGGCGGAACGGGAACGAACGGCGGCGTGGAGGATCCCACGGGCGGCGAGCCCATCCTTTCCCTTGCCTATGAATCCAACGGCGACGGCACCTGCTCGGTGGTGGGGATGGGAAATATCACCGACAAAATCATTGTGATCCCCGCCACCTCTCCTGCGGGGGACACTGTGACGGCGGTTGGAGAGAATGCGTTTCAGTATTCCAATTTGACAAGCGTCACCCTCCCCGAAACCGTCACCTCGATCGGCGCGCTCGCCTTTGCATCAAGCTATAATCTAACAACCGTTGCCGGCACGGAAAAGGTAACCTATATCGCGAGTGGTGCGTTTTTACATTGCAGGAAGCTCAGCGGCTTCACGCTTGCAAGCAATCTGCACTCTCTTGGTGAATCCGCATTTTCCGGTTGCTATGCTCTGGACAAGATCACCATTCCAGAAAGTCTGAAAACAATAAAAAAAGAGGTCTTTAAGGATTGCACCGGCCTTTCCTCTATCACCATTTCCAATGGTGTGAGGGAAATCGGCAAACAGGCCTTTGAAGGCTGTACTACCTTGAAAAAGATCACGATTCCCGATTCGGTAACCAAGATCGCGGAGCGCGCCTTCTATAATTGCGAAAGCCTTGAGGACGTGGTGATCGGAAAAGGCGTTACCGGCATCGAAAAATATGTCTTCCAAGATTGCAAAGCCATCAAGAGTCTGACGCTCCCCTTCCCCGGCGGCGCGGCAAGCGGTGAGAAGGCGTACCTTTGCTATCTCTTTGGAGGTCGGTATGCCCAAGACAATCCCTACACGATTCCCACTACCCTGAAAAAGGTGACCATCACCTCCGCCACCACGATCCCCGCGCGCGCGTTTCAGGATTGCACGATGATCACCTCGGTCACGCTTCCCGCAGGACTGAAAACAATCGAGGAAATGGCCTTTTCGGGATGCTCCGCGCTCACTTCCATCGAGATTCCCGAAGGCGTGACCACCATTGGACAGGAAGCATTCGAAAACTGCACCAAGCTCTCCTCCATCAAGCTGCCTAACAGCGCGACGAACCTTGGAAGGAGTTTGTTTGCCGGATGCAGTCGGCTGGCCAAGGTCACGCTTCCCTCAAACCTCAAAACCATCCCAACCACAATGTTCTTTGGCTGTGCGATCAAGGAGATCATCCTTCCCAAAAGCATCAAAACAATTGGGGAAAGCGCATTTGCGAACTGTGCAAATTTGAAAACGATCTACTTTGAAGGTACGCCCCAGCAATGGGGAGCGATCGTCATCGAATGGGAATGCTTCAACAATGCAGGCGACTACAGCGTCCTGTATTACAGCGAAACGACATTGAATCTGCAATACAACTATACTAAATATTGGCGCTACGAGAATGGAAAGCCCAAGCAGTGGGGGAGCTGATAGTGAAAAAAACGTCTCCGATACCATGTATCGGGGACGTTTTTCGATTGGAAAGTGAATGCAAATACATATTGCAAAAACAAAAAAACTGTGCTATAATAGAAACAAGGAAAAAGCAAGGCGAGGAATTGCAGAATGATGAATGAAAACGAGAGAAAACGAGCCGCCAAAAAATTTGCGGAAGATTGGAAAGACCGCGGCGACGAAAAGAGCGACAGCCAATCCTTTTGGCTCGCCCTTCTTCGTGATGTTCTCGGCGTTGCAGAGCCGGAGAAATACATCCTGTTCGAGGAGCGCGTCAAGCTCGATCACACCAGCTTTATCGACGGTCATATTCCCTCCACGCACGTTCTGATCGAGCAAAAAAAGAGAGGGCTCAATTTGCGTAGCCCGATCAAGCAATCGGACGGAACGCTACTCAATCCCTTCCAACAGGCGCAACGGTATTCCGCCGCGCTTCCGTGGTCGCAACGCCCTCGCTGGATCATCACCTGCAACTTTGAGGAATTTCTGATCTACGACATGGAAAAGCCAACGGGTGAGCCCGAAAGCATCCTGCTTGCGGATCTTGGCAAGGAAGCCTACCGTCTGCAATTTCTTGTAGAGGAAAAGAGCGAGATCGTCAAGCATGAGGAAATCGTTTCCTTGGAGGCAGGCGGTCTGGTCGGTAAGCTCTACGATGCCCTGCTCGCCCAGTATGTCGATTCCAAAAGCAAATCCTCTCTCCACAGCCTCAATATTCTTTGCGTGCGTCTTGTGTTCTGTCTGTATGCCGAGGACGCGGGCATCTTTGGCGATCATCTCAAATTCCACAACTACATCAAAAAGGTTGCCGACAATGACATTGACGACGTGCGCGAGGCTCTCATCAAGCTGTTCCGCGTCCTCGACCAACCGATCAACGAGAGAAGCCAATATCTCAAAGCCGATCTTGCCGCCTTCCCCTATGTCAACGGAGGACTTTTTGCCGATGCGGATATCGAGATCCCCAACTTTACGCAAGAGATCGTGGATCTTCTCCTGCGGAAAGCCAGCGAGAACTTCGACTGGTCGCAGATCAGTCCCACCATCTTCGGCGCGGTATTTGAATCGACCTTGAACCCCGAAACGCGACGCTCGGGCGGCATGCACTATACCTCGATTGAGAACATTCACAAGGTCATTGATCCTCTGTTTTTGGATGGTTTACGCGAGGAATTTGCCGAGATCAAAGCCCTCAAAATCCCCAAGCTCCGTCGAGATCGCGCGGAAGCCTTCCGCAAAAAGCTGGCCGACCTTACCTTCCTCGACCCCGCCTGCGGATCGGGCAACTTTCTCACCGAAAGTTATCTGTCCCTGCGCCGCTTGGAAAATGAAGCCCTCCGCATTGAACTGAATACCACGCAGATCGAAGGACAAATCGCCATGGGCTTCCAAGGCGAGAACAACGCCATTTATATGTCCATCGGTCAGTTTTACGGCATTGAAATCAATGACTTCGCCGTTGCGGTTGCAAAGACCGCGCTATGGATTGCGGAGTCGCAGATGATGAAGGAGACCGAGGAAATTTTGGAAACCAACCTCAATTTCCTGCCACTCAAATCCTACGCCAATATCGTGGAGGGCAACGCCCTGCGCGTGGATTGGGAGACGGTTGTGCCAAAGGATAAGCTCAATTATATTATGGGCAATCCGCCTTTCGTTGGTGCATCGATGATGACAAAAGAACAAAAAGATGATGCGGTGGCGATTTTTGGCAGGAGTTCGCGTGTCAATAGTATTGATTATGTAGGAGCGTGGTATCATAAAGCAGCGAAAATGATACAGAACACACCTGTTCGCGTTGCCCTTGTTTCCACAAATTCTATCACCCCAGGTGAACAGGTTGCGCCACTGTGGGAAAAGTTATTTTTGAAATATGGTATACACATTGATTTTGGGTATCGCACTTTTTATTGGGACAATGAAGCAACCCAAAAAGCACATGTTCACTGTGTTATTATTGGCTTCAGTATAGCACCCTCGTCATGTCCCAAATTTCTGTTTTCTGCTGAGCGCATGCAAATTGTTGATAATATCAATCCATATTTGTATAATGCTCCAACTGTGTTTATAGAAAATCGCGCACACGCATTGTGCGATGTTCCACGCATTACAAAAGGAAATTACCCAACTGATGGTGGAAATTTGATTTTAAACGAAGAAGAACGAGACAACTTGCTGGCAAAAGACCCCAATCTTGCAGAATGTATTCGCAGATATGTTGGTGCAAAAGATTTTATCAACAACGACGTTGTGCGTTATTGTCTGTGGTTAAAGGGCGTTTCTCCTTCAATATATCGCAAAAACAGTGACATCATGAGGCGGCTGGAGGCTGTTCGTGAAATGCGATTGAATAGCAGTGCAGCACCTACGCGTGCCATGGCAGATAAACCGTATTTGTTTTTCTCTACACCCCAAACCGACAGCAATTATATTTGTATTCCAGAGGTTTCGTCAGAACGCCGCAAATATATTCCCATTGGTTTTATGGATAAGAGTATTATTGCAAGTAATACTGTTTTAATTATTCCCGAGGCTACGTTGTATCATTTTGGGGTTTTAACATCAAATGTTCACAATGCTTGGATGCGTGCTGTGGGGGGCAGACTGAAAAGTGATTATCGTTATTCGGGTGCGATTGTTTACAACAACTTCCCGTGGTGCACTCCTACTGCCGAGCAGAAAAAGAAGATTGAGGAAACAGCGCAAGCTATTCTTGACGCTCGTGCTCTCTATCCCGATTGCTCTCTCGCCGATCTCTACGATGAAGTAGCTATGCCGCCCGAGCTCCGTAAGGCACACCAAGCAAACGACCGCGCCGTGATGCAAGCCTACGGCTTCGACATCAAAACCATGACCGAAA
>JAZSKO010000243.1:0-20627 GCA_045534875.1 Eubacteriales bacterium
GTAAGGCAATGTGCCGACATATTCCGTCCAACGACTGCGCTCGTCATATCCGAGCAGATTGACAGGGATCATACCGCATAGTAAACAAGGGTAGAAAATGAAGAACATATTGCCGCTACTCATCATAGAAATAATGATAAATCCGATACTAACGAAAAGATAATATCTGCAATATTTTTTCATCATGTACCAATCTTTTAATAGTAGTCCTTTCATATCATTTCGCCTCCTTTACCATAAATACGAACAGCTCATCAATGCTTATCGGGCTTAACTTGAAGCCCTCTGGAGCATCCCCCCGTAGTACAATAGCTTCAGCGCCGTAGGGTGTTTCTTTTTTGTACTTGACGGAACTTTCGGCAAGCTCCGAAAGCTGTTCTACCGTACAATGAATGATACCGTACTTGGGGAGCAGTTCATCTTTTTCCTCGCAAAGTAATAGCTTACCTTTATGCAGGAATGCTACGTAGTCACAAAGCCTTTCAAGGTCGCTGACGATGTGCGAAGATATGAGAATGGAGTGGTTTTCATCCCTTGTAAAATCGTAGAACATATCCACCACTTCGTCGCGCACGACGGGATCAAGTCCGCTTGTTGGCTCGTCAAGAAGTAACAGCTTCGCACCGTGCGACATCGCAACGGCAATACCGAGCTTCATTTTCATACCGCGAGAAAAGTCCTTAAAAGGCTTGTTGTCGGGCAAGGATAGCTTTTGAAGAAGCCTATCATATTCATCCTCATTCCAATTACGAAACGTATGCTTCATAACATTGCCGATCTGCTTTACCGTCAAGCATTCGGGCATACCAACCTCGTCCATTACGACACCGATTTCTTCTTTGGTGAGTGAAATATCCTTTTCGTTGTCCTTGCCGAGTATTGTGATCGTTCCGCTGTCCTTATGAAGCATATCCAAGATAAGCTTTATCGTGTTGCTTTTGCCCGCGCCGTTCTCACCGATCAGCCCCATAATACAACCGCTTGGCAGAGTAAGACTTATGTTATCCAAACAAAATCCCGAAAAGGATTTACTTACATTTTTTAATTCAAGTGCGTTCATTCTTGTTCCTCCATACCGAACGTAATCATTTCAATAATATCGTCACGGCTCAAATTGCACGAGGCAGCGAGCTTTGCTATCTGCTCAATATGTTCCTCGATCTTTTTCAGATTTTCCTCACGTAAAAGCTCTATGTTTCTCGGCGCGACATAACACCCCTTTGCCGGAAGGGTGTAAATAAAACCTTCCTTTTCAAGTTCTTCATATGCGCGTTTAGTCGTGATAAAGCTGATGCGCAGATCCTTTGCAAGTCCTCGTATAGACGGTAACATCTCATCTTCTTTCAACTCACCGCTTATGATCTGATTTTTTATTTGAGAATATATCTGATTATAAATCGGTTCGCCGCTTTTATTGTCGATTAAAATATTCACGTCATCACCTCTGTTAAAACTGGATACGTATATTATACACAGATGTGGTGATTTTGTCAAGAGATTTTCAGAAAATATTTTTATTCCATTAAAAGAACAAGCTTTCCTTTCCATCCTTGTTTTAATGGAATAAAATGCACCATTTCTGCTTTCGGTAGTTCATTGTATTAACGAGTGTGTTATTACACAAAAAAGAAGGGCTCGCAAACGCGAGTCCTTCTTTTTTGGTGCGGAAAACGAGCTCTGCAAAGTCTACCGCCGCGAAGCGGCAGTACGGTCGCCAACGCGAAGCGTGGCGAATAGTGAGCGAAGCGAACGATGTTCAACGTCCTGTTTTTCATCAAAGTGATATTGTCTTTTAAGTATTTTATTATTCGCTTTCTTTTACAAATTCTATGATGTCACTAACCTCACAATCTAGAATATAGCAAAAAGTATCTAGCGTTTTCGTACTTATTGCCTCACCATGCTTCATTCTATGCAAAGTATTTGCAGAGATACCTTGTTTATAGATGAGGTGATATTCTGTTAAATTCTTTTTGTAAAGAGTTTCATAAAACGGACGATAACTGATCATACAAACGCCCTCCAATTCGTGATAAAAGTCTTTTTTTTAGTTTATCACAATTAAGGGCTTGACAATGCTCAAAATATTGAGTATAATGTATATTGTTAATATATTGATATGATCCATGTATCATTATATTGGCGGGGGACACAGAGGAAAAAGGAGGAAACAATGACTAAAACAAGACGGTTGATATCTTTTATGTTGATTGTCGCAACTATTGTAACTATGTTTTCCGTTTTTGCAGTTTCTGCATCTGCGGCATCTGTAAGAACAAAAAAACATTATGCTGCAAGGCTCGGCAGTTCCTATACCTTTAAGGTAACGACGAAAGGAAGCTGGTATCAAGGAAATGCGTCTATCAAATTTCATAGTGCCGCTGACCTTCAAAATGCAGGAGAAAAGGCACCTACTATGCTCTTAACGATTAAAGATCATACCACGAACAAAACCACGACCAAATGGATCACCGGTTCTGGGGATGATTATTACAGCACTCTTTCTTTGGCAAAAAATCATGAGTTTACGATTACTGTAAGCTACCTTAGAAATTGGTCTAAAAATTCTACCATTGCAGTCGGCACCGGTCGGGATTGGGCTGAGGGTTATTGGGAGATTACCAGTTCTACAAGGGTTACATTCAAGTAATACAAAATTCACTTCTGTAATACTTACAATAGCAAATAATCTATAATATCCCCTCTGTGTTCTCCTTATAAAAACCTCGCATTGAAAGCTATTATGAAAAGTATCGTATTCCACTTTTTACACATTTTCATTGACACCGTCTCACCATGGTGCTATAAGGAACCGGCGTCCCCGACCTGATCGCGCCGAACGAGCATTCCTTCACCACCGTCACCACCGACCGTTATGTGGTTATGGAATCTTGATTGAGGGGGAAAGACCTTGGGGAGGGGGAGACCTTTTTCGGAAAAAAGGTCTTCCCCCTCCCCAACCCCCTCCCTCTTCCAAAAACCTCAAAAGAGGAAGCCCATCGCTTTTCGATGGGCTTCCTCTTTTGAGTGGTTGGTCGGGTAGGTGGGGATTTTTTAGAAGGATCGCTTCGTGTTTTTGCTTGATCATAACCATGGGAAACAACCACAATGCCTCCCCCTCTGGGGGATGGTGTCAAATGTCGCAAGCGACAAGCGACGGAGAGGGCGCAAAGAAAAATTTCCCTCTCACCCGCCTACGGCGGGAGCTCTCCCAGAGGGAGAGCCTTTTTTTATCAAAATCCCTCAAAAGGCAAAAAACGAGGTAATGGTTGAATAAAATCCAACCCATCCCTCGAACCCAACTCAAAAGAGGACGCCAAATGCAACGCAATTTGGTGTCCTCTTTTGAGGTTCTTGGGAGAGGGAGGGGTTTGGGGAGGGAGGAGCCCTTCTTTCCTAAGAAGGGTCCTTACTCCCCAAGGTCTTTTCTCCAAAAAACCCTTGACAAGTGGGTTGTTCTGTGTTATAATACATTTAACAGTTTTGTTAAATGACGAAAGGAGGGCGATGGCATGGCGTTGCAACAGACGTTGAAGGCGCTGTCGGATCCCACGCGGCGCGAGATCCTGAATCTTTTGCGGCGAGGGCGGCTGTCGGCAGGCGAGATCGGTCAACGGTTTGACATTACGGGGGCGGCGATCTCGCGTCACTTGTCGCTTTTGCGAGAGGCCGACCTGATCCGTGACACGCGCGAGGGAAAGTTTATTTATTACGAGCTGAACACATCGGTCTTGGAGGACGTGATGCTTTGGCTCGTCGATCTGAAAGGAGATACGAAACATGATGAATCGGATGAAACAGTATAAAGGAAGGCTTTGGCTTTCCTCGATCCTGACCCTGCTTCCCATCCCCGTGGGCTTCCTGCTGTGGAATCGCCTTCCCAACAGCATGGCCATCCATTGGGGCGCGAGCGGCGAGGCGGACGGCTATGGCAACAAGCTGCTCGCGATCTTGCTCCCCTCCCTGCTACTTTTGGGCTTTCATTGGCTTTGTATTCTCGTCACCTTCCTCGACAAAAGCAACGACGGACAGAACCAAAAGGTGTTCGGTCTGATCTTTTGGATCTGCCCCACCCTGTCGATCCTGCTCAACGCCTTCTCCTATGCGTTTGCGCTCGGCATCCCTCTGCCCCTCGGCTCATGGCTCTATCCCCTCATCGGCATCTCCTTTGTGCTGATCGGAAACTATATGCCCAAGTGCAAGCAGAACTACACCCTCGGCATCAAGACCCGACGCACGCTTGCCGACGAGGGAAACTGGAACGCCACGCACCGCTTTTCGGGAAAGGTATGGGTCTGCGGAGGGCTGCTTCTCTCCCTGCTCGCGCTTTTGCCGATCGCTTGGTCGATGTGGATCGCGCCGTTCGCCTTTCTTCTGATGGTCCTGCTCCCCCTCGTCTACTCCTACCGCTACGACAAGCGGCGAGAGGCAAATGGCGAGACCGTGAAAACCACCACAACACCGCGCGATCTGTACCCCAAATGGCTTTTTGTAGTGGTGATCGTGCTGGTTACGGGTATTCTTTTGGGTTGTTTTGCCTTGATGTTCTCGGGAAAATTCACCGTGACCTGCGGCGAGACCGCCCTGACCGTGGAGGCCTCCTACTTTGAGGATCTGACCGTGGAATACGCCGAGATCGACCGCATCGAGTACCGCGAGACCTCCCCCCTCAGTCGGCGCATCTGGGGCTTTGGCTCGGCCAAGCTCTCTCTCGGGACGTTTGAAAATGACGAATTCGGACGCCACACCCGTTACACCTACAACAAATGCTCCGCCGCGATCATCCTGCATAGCGGCGACCGCGTGCTGGTGATCAACGCCGACACCCCCGACAGCACCCGCGCGCTCTACGAATCGCTCCTTCCCCATCTTCCCAAGGAGGTGACCGCATGAACGCCATCGAGACACACGCGCTCACGAAATATTACGGAAGCACCCGAGGCATCGAAGACCTGACCCTGACAGTTGAGGAGGGGGACTTCTTCGGCTTCATCGGTCCGAACGGCGCGGGAAAAAGCACCACCATCCGCACGCTTCTCGGTCTGATCCATCCGACGTCGGGAAACGCCTCGGTGCTTGGCTTGGACGTGACAAAAAACAGAACAGAGCTTCTCCGTCAGGTGGGCTATCTCCCCTCGGAGGCGGCCTTTTATGCCGGTATGCGCGTGGAGGAGCTGTTGCGCTTCTCGGCGGGTCTGCGCGGCTTGGATTGCGCGGACGAGGCGACAAGGCTTTCCGATCGGTTGGAGCTGGACACGCGCCGTCGGGTGGATCAGCTCTCACTCGGAAACCGCAAAAAGGCGGGCATCGTTTGCGCCTTACAGCACAAGCCGCGCCTTTTGATCTTGGATGAGCCGACGGGGGGGCTGGACCCCTTGATGCAACGCGAGCTGTTTGCCATCCTGCAAGAGCGCAATCAGGAGGGGGCGACCGTGTTTCTCTCGTCGCATATCCTCTCCGAGATCGGTCGCTACTGCAAGCGAGCCGCCGTGATCCGCGACGGTCGTCTTCTCGCCTCGGATCGCGTGGAGCGATTGGGCGGCGAGGGGAACGTCAAGCAGGTCACCCTTCGTGGGCTCTCGGAGCTTCCCGCCATCGAAGGGGCGCGGAGGATCACACAAGAGGACGACGTCCTTCGCTTTTCCTACAACGGCGACCCCAAGGCGCTTCTCGCCGCCCTCGCGCCTCTTGCTTTTTCGGATCTCACCATCACCGACCCCGCCCCCGAGGAGGTCTTTCTGCACTACTACGACAAGGAGGGAGATTGACATGACGCTTTATCGTTACGAATTAAGAAAAGGACGCCTGTCGTGGATCATCTGGACGGCGGCGATGACCTTTGTTTTGGCGCTTTGCGTGTTGATCTACCCCATGATGGAGGAGCAGATGGCCGAGCTGAGCCAATCGCTTGCCGCGATGGGCGGGCTTTCCGAGGCGATGGGGCTGGACGAGGGACTCTTTACCGACTTCACTTCCTACTTTGCCATGGAATGTAGCGAAACGCTGGGGCTTGGCGGCGCGATCCTCGCTTCGATCCTCGGCGCGTCGGCACTTTCCAAGGAGGAACGGGAGCACACGGCGGAGTTCCTGCTCACCCATCCCATCTCGCGCGCCTACGTCGTCACCTCCAAGCTGCTCTCGATCTACACGCGCCTTCTCGCCCTGAATCTGACGGTGGCTCTCGGAACGGCTCTCTGCATCGCGCTCCTTGCCATCGAGGCGGATTTCGGCCTGCTCGCTCTGGTCTTTCTCTCCAATCTGCTCTTGCAGATCGAGATCGCCTCGCTTTGCTTCTTCCTATCGGCGACCCTTACGCGCGGCGGGCTTGGCGTGGGGCTGGGGCTTTCCCTCGGCTTTTACGTCTTGAATCTTTTGTCAAGCATCACCGAGCAGACCGAATTTCTCCAATACCTCACCCCCTTCGCCTACGCCAACGGCGGCGAGATCGTGGCAGACGGAGCTCTGCACGCGGGGTATCTGACGATCGGGCTTGTCCTTACCGTCGCGGCGGTCGCGGCGACCTATTGGTGCTACGGGAAGAAGGATATTGCATAACAAAAAACCACCCGTACGGGTGGTTTTTTTCGTTACCCCAACAAGAAATCGAACACCAGCATCACGGCAAAGCCAAGAAGGAGCGAATAGGTCGCGCCGCGCTCGCTTCCGTGGGCATGGGTCTCGGGGATCATCTCGTCGCTGATGACGTAGAGCATCGTGCCGCCTGCAAAGGCAAGCGCGAAGGGGAGGATCGCCGTGGAGAGGCTGACCGCAAAGTAGCCGATCAGCGTTCCCAAGACCTCCACCAATCCCGTTGCCATCGCAATGAGGAAGGTCCTCCCGCGCGGAATGCCTGCCGCGATCATGGGAGAAATGATGACCATGCCCTCGGGAATGTTTTGCAGAGCAATGCCGCCTGCCACGGTGATCGCCTGTCCGATATCGCCGCTTCCGAAGCTCACCCCCGCCGCGATCCCCTCGGGCAGATTGTGGATGCCGATGGCAATGACGAACAGAAGCACCTTGTCGAGCCGACGGCTTCCCTCGGGATGCGTCTCGCCGTCCACACCCGTGAGCTTATGCAGGTGAGGGACGAGACGGTCGATGAGGTTGAGGCAGACCGCTCCGCAAAAGATGCCGATGACCGTGAGGGCGATCGAGCCGATGCCGTTTCCGTATTCGAGGGACGGCAGGATCAAGCCGATCACGGCGGCCGCGAGCATCACGCCGGCCGCAAAGGACAAAATGATATCGTTGACTCGATGGGAGGGCTTTTTGAACAAAAATCCCAGTGCCGCGCCAACCACGGTGGCGCCGCCCACTCCCAAGGCCGTGAGAATGACTGCTTCCATTGTTTCTCTCCTTTTTCTAACAGGATCGGTTAAGGGGACACCATGTATTATATCACAAAAAAACAAAAACCGCAAGACCTTATGTTGGTTTTGCGGTTTTTGCTGTCACAATCGTTGGTGAGGAATTGACGAAGGGAGCCTTCCGAATCGTAGCGGTAGAGCGTGACCTCATCGCCGAGCAGATCCTCGACCTTGACAAGGTTGCCGTTGGCATCGTAGTAGAACGAATGCTCGCTCTACTACGATGTTTTTTCCGAACGGGGGGGGATTCCAACGATTACCAACACCGTTTTCGATATGAGAAACCATTGGAATCACCCCTTTCTTTGATAATTCATTTGTAGGTTGGACAAGCTCGTTTTCGAGGTGTCCCCCGCCGCTACGACGAGGGAGATAAATCAAATCCTCAAATACAATTCATGGTTACTTATCATTTTTATCATCCCATAAAATTGCAAATATTAAGTACAAACATTTTTTGTTTATAAATAGTAATTGCGTTTGCCGTTAATCCAATCTCCAAGCGATAAAAGTTCCTCTGCGGGTTCCCCCTCTCTTGGAGAAAACATGATTTCGCCATCATGAATGACAGTAGATAACAATATGCTTCCATCCGCTCGGAAAAAGATCGGGTTTTCCGGATTTTTAAAGTCCCAACCGTTGAGCCATTCAAAAATGCCGAATGCCGAGTCCTTCATCCACTGACAGAACTCCGGGCAAACCTTGTAAAAACGAAGCCTCAATTCCGCTTCATCTTCATCCCTGCATCCCATTCCCAAGTCAAAAAACGAACACGTAATTTCCTTAGGACGGTCAATGCGGAAGCGTTCCAGCTCGGGGTAGTACAGTTCTTCCGTTCGATATATAAAGGATACTGTTTCGGAATATCTGCAACAAAAGTCAATCAATGTTCGGTATGCTTCGCCGTTGATATCTTGCTCCTTTTGGGTGACCTCGTCATATAGGTAGAAAAAGAAAGATTCCATGTTATTCACCTCACTCGTCATGGTGTTATTGTGCCGTACCATACATGAAAATGGTCATACTGCCTAAATTTATGACCTTTCATATGATAGTGCGGATAACATCCAGGATGTGTTTCCGATTTGTCAACCTCTCCCAAAGCTGTAGCAAATTCATATGCATCCTCTTGCCGAAATGTATAAACGCCCCATCCATTGCGCTTTGTATAAACATTGCTGTTTGCAATTGTTTCCGTCCATATAAGTGCTTCCTCGAATGTCATTGGGCCTGTTTTCTCGTTCCACGTGCCACCTACAACATCTACACCATAGTATATAGCTTCGGATTTTGAATCTTCCGTTTCTTCCTTTTCGGCCGCCCTTGCTCTTGCTTCGTCAATTGAATAAGATATCTCAACTGCGGCTTCTGCCACTCCCTCAACAACCATTTCCACAGTTTTTATAACTTTGGGAATGGCAATAATTACAAACAAGGCTACAATTGTCCAAATCAAAATATCGTCTACAATTGCAACATTGCCGGTCGGATCAATTAAATTTACTGGGTTGTTTCCACAGTAAGCATACAGATTATATCCTAACAGATTGTCACCTACACCTAAATAGGCAACTCCATCCGCATTGAGGAATCGACCCCAAGTTGGGTTATAATAACGGCTTTGGAGGTAGTAATAGCCACTCTCTACATCGTAGAAATATCCACGGTAGCGGAAGGGGTTATAGGCGTTGGCAATTGACCTTTCCAGCGTTGTCACACCGCTCGTGACCGTGGTGGTGCATACAAGCTGATCTCCGCCCATCGTACCGCCGTAGTAGAACGAATGCTCGCTCTACTACGATGTTTTTTCCGAACGGAGGGGATTCCAACGATCACCAACACCGTTTTCGATATGAGAAACCATTGGAATCACCCCTTTCTTTGATAAATCAACTATTATGTATATTGTCCCCACTCATGTAAATACTTTTTGTATTCCATAAAATCAAAAACAGCATTTCTTTGATGTTTAATTAAATTGGTTAACGCAGAATAGGTTTCCGTAAGAGCTTTATAAGCAATTATTTGAACATCTTCACCCCAAAGGCGATATTCTTTGTAATTCAAATCAACTGGAAGCTCGTTTTTTACAACAACGAATAACTCGGACGAAAAAAAACATGGAACATTATCATCATCTGCGATTAAGAACTTCAAGTCACTTCTGTATATTAACATCCCATATACTTCATATTCTTTGTCTATTGTTAATTTGTATTCTGAAATTTGCGAATCAATTGTAACCCCCTCTGTTGAAACAATATAATTAAAGTTTGAAAGAGGAAGATTTTCATTTTCAGGCAAAACAATAGGAGAGTTTCCTCCTCGATTTGCCATGCACCTTATTACCATTTTTGCTCCTCTCAGTCAATAAACTTGAAATCAAAGTATACATTTTTTGTTCGATCCCATAAATAATGGATGTCAAAATTCCCTCTAAAAGTTTTAAAATGTTTAGACATCTTCACAACAGCCGCTTTATCCAACCGTTTATCTCCCAACTCTTTCATAATTATTTTCCCATCAGAAGGATCAGCTTTCGCAGCTTTCATTGCTATTTGCTCTGAAATATTCCTCGGCTTAGTTCGCCCAGTTGAAAACTCGTCAATACCACATTTATTATGTACCAACACACTTGTGTTGCCCACATAATACGTATGGAAGCCTTCGACCTCGAAGTTGTAAACCGCGATTGGGGTTTCAAGGATCTCATGCTGTACCTTCTCAACGACAACATACGCACCGTTGAGCAACACGAGAACATCTCCTGCCCGAAGCTGACAAGCAGCCGTCCAGCCCTTTACTGGCGAATAGAAGGGATGCTCGTTCGTGCAAACGATTTCTTCTCCGTTTACCGTAACGCGAACCAATTCATCGGCCTCGTTTCGGAACAGACGCACGACCTCTTTCAGCTCGGTTTCGTTTGTCTCGGGGTTTGATGCCCAAACCATATCGCCAACCGCTATGTCCTCAATGGGGATCATTCCCATTTCTGCCGCGATTGGAGTTCCCGCCACAAAGCAGACATTTCCGCCTTTGGCAGCAATATAGGAACCCGTGATCGCCGTTCCAATCTCCGCGACTATCTTTGTGACGTCTCTATACGTTTCATAGGCTTCTTGATTTCCGCCCATCATGCCGTCTCGCACAAAATTGTAGTCGGTTGCGGATTCCACAACCTCTGCCACGCCATTGACCGTGGTTGCAATTCCTGCCGTGATCGTTACGGCGGCTATTGCAACCATCGCAGGTGCAGCCGCGCCACAGGTTAAAACCGAAGCCGCCACGGCAATCGCCGTGATTCCAATGGCCATCAGCTCTGCGCCGCCGAGAAACTTTCCCCAGTCAATGGTTCCCTCGGGATCGTAGCCCATTACGGGATTGTTTCCACAATAAGCATACAAATTATATCCCAACAACTCGTCACCTACACCTAAGTAGGCAACTCCATCCGCATTCAGGAATCTACCCCAAGTTGGATTGTAGTATCGGCTTTGGAGGTAGTACCAACCCGTTTCTACATCGTAGAAATAGCCTCTGTAACGGAAAGGATTGTAGGTGTTTGCAATTGACCTTTCCAGCGTTGTTACACCGCTCGTGACCGTGGTGGTGCCTACAAGTTGATCTCCGCCCATCGCACCGCCGTAGTAGAACGAATGCTCGCTCTACTACGATGTTTTTTCCGAACGGAGGGGATTCCAACGATTCTCGTCGCGATTTGCGGCTTGGAAAACCATTGGAATCACCCCTTTCTTTGATAATTCATTTGTAGGTTGGACAAGCTCGTTTTGGGGTGTCCCCCGCCGCCGCGGTGAAAAAAATCAATCCTTTAAATACCCCTCTTTATAAAATAGTTTAGCAATTTTTCCCCAAAAACGGGAGGAATGGGCTCGTTTGGCTGAATGGACCATTAGAAAGAAAACTCCATTTATAAAAATCAATAATCCACCTAAGACATAGAAAGTAGTAGGATCAAATTTTTGTGCAATATTGACCCAAATGAACACCCCCAAAAGTGCAACATCTAACAGCGCAAACGCGAAAATAAACTCTCCGGCTCTTTCAACCGAATCACGAAAGCGCCTGACTCTTGGAACTGTTTTTATCTTCTTTTTCTTCGGAAGATAGGGCATCATCTTCACCATGAGAGCCGCCGTGTTTGTCATATAGTTTGGAATAACCAGTTTTTGCGTTTTTGTCTGAATCTCTATATCCAACCCACACCGTATCTCTCTGATATCCTTAAAATAAATTGTTTTTGGTTTTTCAAAAAACCGCCTGTAAGCCAATTTTTCATCGTCAAAGGTGATCCGAAAACCCAAATATGCAAAAATCAACAGAGACGACAAAAGAGATAGGATGAAGAATATCAGCGATACTCCCTCTGAACCGTCCAAATATGTCCACAGAGACATCCCTACTTCGACCACAGTTAGTATCAGGCCAAGCCAAAGATACCCTTTATGTAGCCGAATATTGCAACAGTTCAAATCAAATTCATAATTGTGTTCGGTTTTATAACGAAACCAGCCAACACCAACATAAATGCCAGCGAGAGCGATTATTTGTATAATCAACTGCATAGTTACCAACACCTTTCTCGCGAGTAGAACGAATGCTCGCTCTACTACGATGTTTTTTCGAACGGAGGGGATTCCAACGATCACCAACACCGTTTTCGATATGAGAAACCATTGGAATCGCCCCTTTCTTTGATAGTTCATTGATTGTTTGGACAAGCTCTTTTTTAGGTGTCCCCCGCCGCCGTGGCGGCGGGGGGCTTGGCAACATCAACTTTTTAGGAAACTTAATTTAGTTTTGATAAAACAAACAGCGAAACTCTTCGTGTTCCCACAAGGATTTAACCCTCTTTCCATCCAAATAGAATTTTAAAATCATGAAAACAAGTTTCACAAATCCATGATTTGCTCTCTTTTTCGTAATATCCTTCTTTCAAATAATCACCTTGCAAAGAAAAATAATCATTGCAAAACTCACAATGTGCATGATCCAAATGTTGCTCATCAAAATTAGGAACAAAAGTTTGATGAAACAATGTCCTTTTGAATAAATATCCTGGTTGTCCCATAATCCGCCAATCATCGCACATTTCATAAATTTTATCCGCAACTTCCGCTGTACTATACCTATCATTTCGGTAATACTTCTCCATTTGGAAAAACCCTCCATCCTTTTGTTCCACTACCTTTGTAGTTATAGTCCCAATGAGGTCCAATATCTGGTGGATGATCTAAATCCGGGTGTAATGATTGTTTGCCATTGGGGTTATAATAATTGCCTTGTTTACTCCCTTGCGGTCCTTTACCTTTCCAAGTATATCCTTCTGGTGCCACATTTGGATCATCGCCAGGATAATCCACCTTCGGAGTATCTTCCGCCGATTTTTCGCCTTCACCCTTTGATTGTGATTCCGGTTTGAATTCAGTTGAATCTGGCGTAGTGTCGGTTGCCTCAGCAACAATGTCGACAACCTTGTCTACCACGACTACTGTTTCAATCAAAGCAATGGTACCAAGAATGACACAGCCACCAAAATAGATAATATCACCCACAGGAATGGGACCATCAACCAGCGTTAATCCCCATGCCGATGATGCCCATCCTGCTAATGCAGCAGCCACTCCGCTCTCTCCATATGGGTCGATGTAGTTTACTGGATCGTTATAACAATATGCAAACATGTTAAATCCAAATATATTGTTATATAGACAGGAATCCACATTGAGGAATCTGCCCCAAGTAGGATTATAGTAACGGCTTTGGAGGTAGTAATAACCGCTTTCTACATCGTAGAAATATCCACGATAGCGGAAGGGGTTCTGGGTGGTGGCGATCGAGCGTTCCAGCGCAGTGATGCCGCTTGTGGTGGTTACTGTGCAAACACCCCAAGCATCGTATGTGTATGTGCAGAGTTTCGTTCCCGATTCGTTATAAATTGCAACGATATCGCCTTGGAGATTTCGCTCAAAGAAGAAGCATTGATATGCCCCTGCCGCTTGCGTGCTCTTGCGGTATAGCTGTATGATTTTTGTTCAATTTTATCAAAAAACAAGCAAAACGAAATCCATGTCTTGTCTGTTTTCATAATTAGTATACCATAACATCGTGACAAAGTCAAGAGAAAAAAGAATTTTTTGAAAAATGCAAAACCGCAACCCCTTTGTACCGGAATTGCGGTTTTGGCTGGGTAAAAAGAGGGAGCGTCTGTCCGCTTCGCGGCGTTGCACCTCGCGGGCGCTCTCGTTCAAATCTTTTCTGATCCACCAACGCAAAAAGCACACCTTTCGGTGTGCTTTGCGTTGGCTAATAACTGTAATTTTGATACAAATGTACTCTTTTTGAGATTATGGACAAATGGATTTAGAGTGCAATTGCATTCATATGTACTCAACAGTGATTTTTTGGCAGTATATATTGAACGGAATATTATTAATGAGTCTTATGCATACTTCAATAACTCCATTGTTAAGGTACCTCTCACCATAATTAAAATTCTTGTCGTAAGCAGCATATACCATTTTCATAAACGGTATGTTTTCATCATCGGCAATTTGACGTGCGTCAGCATAATCGATAATTTGATCATCCCAGATACACAAATCTGTCACTCCAATAAAACCAGTACAGATCACACACATATTTCGTTGAAGAGTATCATTAAAAATGTAAAGTTTAATGCTATCATACTCTATTTCGATTTTTTCTATGTTGCTGTCTGCCCAATCAATGTTGTTAAACTCCATCATATGTTCACCGCCTCTTTCTTAATTATACCATAATAAAACAAAAACCGCAAGCCCTTTGTATCGGAATTACGGTTTTTATTTGGCGGAGAAGGAGAGATCCTCTAGCCGCTTCGCGGCGTTGCACCTCGCAAATACAGTCGTCTCGGTCGCGTTCGCAGTCGCGCGCTCCCGATACTCCTTATTTGCTCACTCCTCACGCTCCTTTCTTCCGCCACCGGCGGCGGTCGCGTTCGTCCCTCTCGCGGGCGCTCGTGTTCAAATCTTTTCTGATCCGCCAACGCAAAAAGCACACCTTTCGGTGTGCTTTGCGTTGCCTTAAACGTGATAAAAGGTGTCTAAACAAGGGTAAAAACGAACAAAAGGTGCATGATTTTCGTTTGTATATTCATTAGGCGAATTGGGGATTTTCTCATTCTATGTCGTAGTCTTCATAGCAATTAAGCAATACTTCACAATCGCAATAGCCGCCCATATTATTGATTTCCTCAATGGCGTTTTCATACAGCTCTGCTGAAATATTTTCCTTGAGCCATTGTTCTGTATGACGAAGAGTGTGGTCACAACCACAAGCCTCCAAATGATCTTCCAAATATGCAAATAATTTTTGCACACTCTCTTCAGAAAGAATATAGTTAGCCATATTAGTAACACCGCCTTTCGGTCATTATTATACCATAAATTTGCTTATATGTCAAATGATGCATCGCCTGGCGGGGATATAATGTTTTTCGCTTCGCTCAAAATGATGTTGCTCTCGTTGGTCGCAATGATGCGATGTTTGCCATAAAATGTGGCGAAGCCACACACCATTAGGCGTAGCCGTCATCATTGGCGTAGCCAACATCATTTGCCAAAGGCAAACATCATTCAAAAAACGCACCTTTGTCGGTAGACAAAAGTGCGTTTTTTGTTGGCGGAGAAGGAGCAAATTGTGTTATGTACACAAACTAGTTTTATACACTAAAGAGAAATATCCAAAAGAAAAGCAAAAAACAAACATAAAAAGCGAAACGAAAAATACAATACTTCCAATCTTTAAATTCTTTGTTTTTATGGCACAGATTTTTGCTGCGGAATGTATTTGAAAAATCAAATCCTTTACAATAACATCGTTGGGATCACACAAGGAATTAATTTGCTCACAAAAAGTTGAAAAACTCATTTTTGCAATTGAACCATAGAACATTAAAGAATTAATATTCTCATTTTTCACATTTGATTCTTTGGGCTTGAATATTTGCCTTGGAACAATAACACTTATAATGTACCCCGTACCAACAATACATCCTAGTACTGAAAGGATACCCCAAATACCTATCCACGCACCAATATCCGAAAAATTGTCAATCACTTTTTTTGTAACATCAAAAACTTTTTCTAGTATACTTGATGTGAATAAAAGAGTAAAAGCGACACCAATTCCCGATAGCAAAATCGATGCTTTTGTATCGCATGAATTAATCCAAAAATTAATAGTGTCTAGAGTCTTAAATGCAACATCCCTAGAAAATGATGCGGAATTTTTTCTTTTTCCTGTAAGTACTATTCTGATTTTATTCATACCAACTTTTGCCTGACAGCATTTTTTCATAATAACTGATAACCTTGCAAACAGAGTCTTTAAAATACATTATTGCTGAATCATCGTCAAAAGCAGTTGCTCTATCGTTTAGAGCTTCCCAAGAGTCTTCGGATATCTCCTTCATAGTTATAGATTTGAAACCTTTCGCCTCTTCTTGGTTTACAAAACGAAAATCATGATATCTATCTGACGAAGCAACTCTTCTGATAGAATTTATTATCTGCTCATCAGACTCCATACCTTCTTCTGCTTTTATTATCGCCATGCACAAAATACTGTTGTGTGCTTGTCCGTTACGATATACAGTACAAAAATGGAGAGGTACAATATTTCTTTCGGTTTCATTATCGGTTACAATCTCAATATCCAAACCAAACTCTTCTTTATACCTTTTCTCTAGTGACTCAATAATAGAAAGTGAACTGTGTTTGAACATTCCAAATTCCCAGACATTTTTTAAATGTCTTCTTTCTGTACTTCTTTGTGCCACAAGAACTTTTTTGGTTGTTGGGTTTATACAAGCAATGCTATAATAAAGTCTAGAGAAGCTATCAGATGTATATATGTTATTGGGATTTCCGTTAGCAATAATGTTTAATATGTTTTGAAATTCTTCCTTCTCTTCTGTTTTTTCGTAAATTGTTTCTAATCTTGATAACCAATCTTCTGATAGAAGTTTTTTGGGAAAAACAAAATTGTTATCTACTTTTTCATCATAGTCAAAATCAGATTCTTTTTCAAAATACCAAAATAATGGATATCCTCTGTTTTGCCAAATTCCTTTTAAATTTGTGTAGTTCACAAAAGAAATACACTCTAAAATTTTTTTAATCTTTTCCTTCTGGTTTATGTTAATATTTCTACAAAACTGAAAGAACTCGTCTTCCTCTGGTATAAATCTTCGTTTTTGATTATTTGTATTAATATCAAGGGCAAGTTGAAGCAATAAAACGATTTTAGGATCTATTACCAATTTTCCACCAGATACTTTTTTTGACAAGCGAAATCCTTCATCAATATTTACGCCTAAAAATTCATCCACCCGCGTTGAATTTACAAAAACATTTTTAGTCGTTTCGTTTCCATCTTTTGCCGTTCTTGCAAGCCATAAACTACCTTTGAGTTTAAACATGCTTCCAGAATCATATTCTTCCATCTTATTGCATATTTCTTTTTGCAAACGTGTTATGTGTGAATATGCTCCAGTAACAATATCAAGCAAGGTGTTCAAATTGGAAAAAGGTTCTGCATACAGAACCTCATCCCCATTATATTTCCAAAAATGCATTGGCTCGAAACGAACACTGTACAGTATTTTAGTTGCATCAAACCATTGCTTAATTTCCTTTTTCATCAAGGTGGAGTTGCAAATATCAATGGAAAGAAAAACAAATAGATTTTCTTCTTGTGCAACGATTAAATCCATTACTTTGGGTGGGGAAACCTTTTCTTTTATTCTTGCTATCTGATTGATTTTTCTATTAGACATGATTTATGCTTCTCCAATGTTACTATTCCCATAAACACGATTCTCTGCCTCGACAAATTACCTGTGATTCATCAACACAAAATACATTTGCAACTGCATTTATATTACAATATCCTTTTTCGGAATTGTCAATTACAACTTCTTGGAACAATTCTGTAGGCATTAAAAAAGCTCGTGCAAATTGTGATGCCTCTATTTCTTTGATGCCACCCTCTTCATCTCCTATCCATTTAACCTCTCCGTCTTCCATGGTATCCAATTCTAGGAAAGCATGACCTAATTCATGAAGTATATCCAGCACTGAAAAATTAACATACCCAATTAAAAACTCACTGTTAGACTTATTAGTTAATTGAATGAAGCTATTACTGATGTTCTTGTTTGGAAATTTCTCTTTTAAATCACTTTCGGTAAAATTTTTTAATTTTCCACCAAAAAAGGAAATTATCCTTTTTATGACAGGATAATCAAGACAAAATTGACCACTAGCAATAATATTACGATTATTACACTCTTGCCGTGCTTCTTCTGCAAGACGACCTATATAAATATTCATAGGATTTAGCATTAAATTATTACCTCCACAAACATCGGCGAATAAATATTCTTGAGCCTAGTTTAGTGTCATCCCAGATTCATTCTGGTTATACAATTAACTCATTATATCACATTCGCGAACGATTGTCAATATATAACTATTATATTTTTTATTATATGATTTAGAAGTGGAACAAGACACTTTCGAAGTTTTGTCATAATACTTTATTGTTTCGAATATAGTATTAGATATACATTTTGAATCACATGATTATACAATATATTTTTGATAGAGATTAAGAAAGGAGGCAACTATGTTCCCACCACGACGCTACGCAACGGCGGCGGTAAGTCGAGAGATTCCGCTTGCCGTTCAATTGTTTTTATGGCAGTGCATTGACGCACTGCCTTTTTCGCCCGACTATTTACAGGTGTTTCAGCTATCCACCGAAGGCTGTCGGCTGAAGATCGTACATACGCAGGAGTGCCCGGGCTACCACAAGGAATATCTGTTACTGTCGAATGTGCCAATCACGGCGAAGATCTACGTTATCAATGACGAAACCCTCGCAACCATGCTCTTCTGTGAGGAGTATTAAAAACAACAAAAAATCAAACACAAAACAAAAGGAGAACACACCATGAACCCCATCAAGAAAATCAAGAATCACCCTGCCGTCAAGAAAGCGGTCAATGCGATATTAGCCGTTATTGCCGCTGTCGCCACGCTTCTGATAACCGCTCTGTATCGGGCGGTGATTTTTGTGAAGAAGACGATCAAAACCTGTGCCGAAAGCACACCTGAAAATTAACATAAAGGAGAAACACCATGACAAAATGCGAATTTTGCGGAAAGCCGCTCGATGAAGAAAACACCCATTACATGAACGAAACCACCATGTGCGAGGATTGCCTTGAAGAAAAGACCGTCCTTTGCCAACACTGCGGAGAGCGCATTTGGCGTGACGATGCCATCCGTGAGGACAATTACACTCTCTGCAACCACTGCTACGAATACGATTTTATTCACTGCTCGGATTGCGGTCGGTTAATTTGCGAAGACGATGCCTGCTATGACGAGGATTCCGAGCGCGATTACTGTTCCTCTTGCTATGACCGTTTGAATGACAGCAGCATTGAAAGCTACAATTACAAGCCCTCTCCGATCTTCTACGGAGAGGGCGATTTGTTTATCGGTGTAGAGCTTGAAATCGACGATGGCGGCGAATGCAGTGACAACGCTGACACACTCATGTACATAGCCAACCGTGATGACGAGCATCTTTACTGCAAGCACGATGGCAGCCTTGAGGACGGCTTTGAGCTTGTGTCGCATCCTATGACGCTTGCCTACCACACCGAGAACATGAATTGGCAAGAGGTGTTCCGCAAAGCGATCAAGATGGAATACCGCTCCCATGACACCGACACTTGCGGTCTGCACTGCCACGTGAACCGCTCGGCATTCGGTGAGAGCGAAGAAGCACAGGAGGCAGTCATCGCCCGTATCGTCTTCTTTGTGGAGAACCATTGGAACGAGCTTCTGAAATTCTCACGCAGAACGGTTGACAACATCAACCGTTGGGCAAGCCGTTACGGTATCTCCGAAAACACCGCCAACACCTACAAGAATGCCAAGGACAAAAGCTATGGAAGATACGTTGCGGTCAATCTCTGCAATTACGCTACGGTGGAGTTTCGTCTGTTCCGTGGAACGCTCAACTACAATACCTTCCTTGCCACCTTACAGCTTGTGGACGAGCTTTGCCACGTTTGTAAGGACAGAAGTGACACCGAGATCGAAGGACTGTCTTGGAGCGAATTTGTGGGCAATATCAAGGGCAAGGACGAACTGATCAAATACCTCAAATCCAAGCGGCTCTATATTAACGAAATCACAGAGGAAAGCGAGGAAATATAAGATGTGTGGAATCTTCGGATTTTCTTCCTATGCGGAAGAGGTAAAGACCGACTTGGCGGCACTGCTCAACGAGCTTGCAAGCGAATCTTCGGTACGAGGCACGGACGCTTGTGGAATCGCCTATCACTATAAGAACCGCATTGTGATCGACAAAGCCCCCAAGGCAGCATATGCGGTCACGTTCAAACCGCCCAAGGAAGTATCGGCAATCATAGGACACACCCGACATGCCACCCACGGTCTTGCCAAGAAGAATTACAACAATCATCCCTTTTACGGCAAAGCCGGGGGCATAAAGTTTGCTCTTACCCATAACGGCGTTCTTTACAACATGGACGAGCTTCAAAAGCAGTACCGCCTACCCAAGAGCAAGATCGAAACCGACAGCTACATTGCCGTGCAACTGATTGAACAACAGAAGCTCCTCGACGAGAACAGCCTGCGCTTTATGGCTGAAACCGTGTCGGGGAGCTTTTCGTTTGCCCTGCTTGACGATATGAGCAATATTTATTTGATTAAGGGCGACAATCCCATTTCAATCCTACACTTTCCAAAAGAAAAGCTGTTCGTGTACGCAAGCACCGAGGAAATCTTGTGGAAGTCAATCATCAATACCAAGCTATTTGACCCCTTGAAGCTCGGACATTATGAGGAAATCCCTCTCGAAGAGGGACGGATCTTGAAGATCACGCCACGGGGCGAGTTATCCTATTACAAGTTCGACTATGACGAATATGCGGCATACGGCTTGTGCCGTTGGTATGATTACGGATGGGGCTTTACCACACCCACGCAAAGTCTGAGCAGTAAGGACGATTATCTCTCCATGCTCAAACAAGCCGCTCTGATGGAGGGATACGATTCCTCGGAGATCGATGCGCTCGTAGCCGAGGGCTTCTCCCCCGATGAAATTGAGGACTATATTTACGGCTGTTACAGCTACTAACGAAAGGAGTATTAT
>JAZSKO010000189.1:0-2382 GCA_045534875.1 Eubacteriales bacterium
ACGTCCCCACCGAAACGGCAGAACCGACCGAGGCTCCCGTTGAGAAAAAGGCCGATGACGGTGAGAAAAAGGCCGAGGACGTCGAGAAAAAGACCGAGGACAGTGAGAAAAAGACCGAGGACGGTGAGAAAAAGCTGCCTGCTTGGGTGGTGACCTTGACCATGGTGGCAAGCATCGTGCTGGGAGTCGCGATCGGGCTCGGCATGTTCCTGCTGTTGCCCACCTTCCTGTTTGACCTCTTGGCAAAGGCGTTCCCCATTCTGGCGAACACGGGAAGCATCGCCCTGGATTCGCTCTGTAAATCGACCATCGAGGGAGTGGTACGCATTCTGCTCGTGGTTGGCTATATGGTACTGATCTCCTTGGTGAAGGACATCCGCCGCACCTTCCGTTTCCACGGAGCCGAGCACAAGACCATCTTCTGCTATGAGGCAGGGCTTCCGCTCACGGTGGAGAACATTCGCGCCCAGCGTCGCTTCCATCCCAGATGTGGCACCTCGTTTTTGATCCTGATGCTTTTGGTGAGCATCTTCCTCTCCTTCTTCATCGACCCGATCTCCATTTTGATATCGGGACATGTGCTGGCGATCGGATGGAGATACCTCGTCAAGCTCCTTCTCGTTCCCGTGATCGTGGGAGTGGGATACGAATTGATCAAGTTCGCAGGACGTCACGATAACTGGTTCACCCGTCTGATCTCCGCGCCGGGCGTTTGGTTACAGCACATCACGGTGCTCGAACCCACCGACGACATGATCGAGTGCGCCATCGCGGCGATGCAGGATGTCATTCCGGAGGATGATAGCGACCAATGGTAACGAATCGAGAAACCGATCGGCTCGCACCGATCGGGGAACAAGCAAGCGCGCTCCTGTCCTCCTTTTTGGAGCAGGCGTGCATGAAGCAGGGCGAGATCCTCGTGATCGGATGCTCCTCCTCGGAGATCGTGGGACAGACCATCGGACACGGCTCGTCCTATGAAACCGCCGAGGCAGTGGTGGATGCGATCCTGCCGATCTTGGCGGAGAAGGGGATCTTTTTGGCGGCGCAATGCTGTGAGCATCTCAACCGAGCCCTCATTGTGGAGGCGGAATGCGCCCGCAAATACGGCTTGGAGCCGGTCTGCGTCGTACCGCAACCCAAGGCGGGCGGGTCGGTCGCCACGGCGGTATGGCAGAGGATGAAGGAGCCGGTGGCGGTGGAGCATATCCGCGCCCACGGCGGCATCGACATCGGCGGCACGCTGATCGGAATGCATCTGCGCGAGGTAGCGGTTCCGTTGCGCCTGCCCGTGAGCATGATCGGCGAGGCGACGGTGCTGACGGCAAGGACGCGACCGAAATACATCGGCGGCATCCGCGCTCGCTATGAGTGAAAATAGAAAAAACGGACGCCTATTTTTGGTCAAAACGAATAAATTTGTATTTTTTTGGTAAGAATTCGGAAAAAATAAGGCAACGCTCTTGACAAAAGCCCGAAAAAAATGGTATAATAAACGCAGAGTTTTTATACTTGCCCCCGCAAAAGGACCTCTCATGAGCGGGAGGACGGCAGC
Source organism: Eubacteriales bacterium (assembly GCA_045534875.1). Taxonomy (GTDB): domain Bacteria; phylum Bacillota; class Clostridia; order Oscillospirales; family CAG-272; genus UMGS1865. The sequence goes on from JAZSKO010000189.1 coordinate 1,556, forward strand.
ACGGAGTGAAAAACTGTGTATTCGACCTTTGAAGAAGCAGAAAAAATACAAAGGAAGGACTAATAAATGGAAATTGCCATCATCGCTCACGATCTGAAAAAAGAACTGATGACGCAGTTCTGTATTGCGTACTGCGGCATCCTGAGTAAACATAGTCTGTGTGCCACCGGCATCACGGCAAAGTTTATCGCAGAGGCGACCGGTCTGGAAGTGGAACGTATGCTTTCGGGCGCGCAGGGTGGTGAACAGCAGATCGCTTCCCGCATCGCATACAATGAGATCGACCTTTTGCTGTATTTCAAGGACACAAGACCGAATTCGGATTCCAGCGAGGTGGAGAAGGAGATCCTCCGTCAGTGCGACCTGTATAACATCCCCGTGGCAACCAACATTGCAACGGCGGAGGTGCTGATCATGGCGCTCGACAGGGGAGACTTGGATTGGAGAGAGATCGTCAATCCGCGCTCGTCCTACAACCAAGCAAAGAAGACCAGATAAGAGATCCGTCCCACCGAAAAAGATATGTCCGATCGAATCCCTGCATCCCCAGAGAAGGAGCTGCGCGAGAGCGCGCTGAGAGGCTCCGATGCAAGCCGATCGGGTACCGCTTTTTCGCTTAATTGCATAGAAAAAACGAGTGAAACTTTCGGGTGGAACCGTGCGGATCCAAGGCCGCACCCCGATCGACGGAAAACGTCGGTCGGGGTGTCTTTTTCATTGTTAAATGAAACCCACCACCAGTGCTGGTGGTTCAAAAAAGCTTTAGCTTTGCCCAGATTATGTCCCCGAGCGAAGCGAGGAGTCTGGTAGCCTTCTCCTGAGGGAGA
>JAZSKO010000037.1:0-16269 GCA_045534875.1 Eubacteriales bacterium
CGAGACCGTGGAGGACACTCTCTGATGATTAGCAAGCAAACAAGCCCCGTCCATCGCGATGCGATGGACGGGGCTTTGCGTCAAAAAAAGCCACCGAGTCGGTGGCTTTTAGATTTCTATATCCAGTTGATCGAGAGAAAAAAGGGGATCGTCTAAAAAGGCGGGAAGGGACATCTCAAAGCCCTTGGCGAGCAGGAGTAGGGTGCTCAGGGTAACGGTTTTGTTTCGACCGTTCATGATGCATTGCAGGCTACCGTGCTGAATGCCCGATTCCTGTTCCAAGCGGTATTGCGTCATGTTCTTTTCCTTCAAAAGGTTGCTGATCCGCTTCGCAACCGCATCATTCACCGTCACACCGTCCACCTCCATTCTAACCTGAAATCGCATTCCACTTATATTATAAACGGAATTGCAGGAAAAGATAAGAAGTTATACCTACATAATGCATTGATTTTTCTAATAAATTATGCTAAAATAAGAAGGTATAACTACATAAGGAGGGCGAGTATGATTGTTGCATTTTGCGGACACCGCGATTATTTTAAAAAAAGTGAAGAAAAAAAGCGTGTTATGGACTTTTTGAATCAACGAATTGGAGAGGAAAAGGTAGAGTTTTTCTTAGGAGAATATGGGGGATTTGATCGCTTTGCTTTTGAATGCTGTGAAGAATTCAAACAAACACACCCACAGGCAAGGCTTGTCTTTGTGACACCCTATTTGCGTTTTTCCAATGCGGAAATTGATCAAATAAATAGAAAGAAATTTGATCAGATTCTATATCCGGAGTTAGAGCGTGTTCCTTTGCGTTTTGCCATTTTGAAAAGAAATCAGTATATGATGGAGAAAGCAGATGTTGTGATCTGTTTTATTAACCATTCTTGGGGAGGTGCGTATCAGACCGTTCTTTACGCAAAGAAAAAGGGAAAAGAAATTTTCAATCTTGCTGAAATGGAAATTTGATTCTCCCTTGACAAAAATCATCGTTCCTTCTTTACATAGAACGAAAAATATGATATAATGATATCTGTAAGAGTAGTCCTTACAGCGAAACCCGAAGGGAGGCGCCGACATGGCCGATTTTGAACTGAAAAGTGAATACCGTCCAACAGGAGATCAGCCGAGAGCCATCGCGGAGCTGACCGCAGGGATCGAGCAGGGAAAGCGGATGCAGACCCTTTTGGGCGTGACGGGATCGGGAAAGACCTTCACCATGGCAAACGTCATTGCCGCCTGCAACCGTCCCACCCTGATCTTAGAGCCAAACAAAACGCTGGCTTCGCAGGTCTGCTCGGAGATGCGCGAATTCTTCCCGAACAACGCCGTCGAGTTTTTCGTCTCCTATTACGATTACTACCAGCCCGAGGCCTATATCCCCGGAAAGGATATGTATATTGAGAAGGATGCGCTCATCAACGACGAGATCGACCGTCTGCGCCATAGCGCGACCAGCGCGCTCTTTGAAAGACGGGATGTGATCATCGTGGCGTCGGTCTCCTGCATCTATTCCTTGGGAGATCCCACCGAGTATAGCGGACTGGTGCTGGCGGTTCGGCAGGGAATGGCCATGAGCCGCGACATCTTCATTCGCAAGCTGGTGGCAAACAGCTACAACCGAAACGATCTTTCCCTCATCCGCGATTGCTTCCGTGTCAACGGAGACACCGTGGAGGTCATCCCTGCGAACAGCAGTGAGACCGCCATCCGCGTGGAGTTCTTCGGAGACGAGATCGACCGCATCACCGAGATCAACATTGTCACGGGAGAGGTCATCCGCGCCCTGACCTACGCCGCCATCTATCCCGCCACCCACTATGCCGTCTCGGACGAAAAGAGAGAGCAGGCGTTGGCGGAGATCGAGAGAGAGATGGAGGAGCGGGCGGCGTATTTCACCTCGCAAAATCAGCTTTTGGAGGCGCAACGCATCCGAGAGCGCGTCCGTTATGACGTGGAGATGATGCGAGAGATCGGCTTTTGCTCGGGCGTGGAGAACTACTCCCGCATCCTGTCTGGCAGACCCGCAGGCTCCACTCCCTTTACTCTCTTGGACTATTTTCCAAACGATTTTCTGATGTTCATTGACGAATCCCACGTCACTGTTCCGCAGGTGCGCGGTATGAGCGGTGGTGACACCGCGCGCAAGAAGAATCTGGTGGACTACGGATTCCGTCTCCCCTCGGCCTACGATAATCGGCCTCTGTTCTTCGAGGAATTTGAGGAAAGCATCCATCAGGTGGTCTTTGTCAGCGCCACCCCCGGCGACTATGAGGAGGCGCACGCCGAGGCAGTGGTGGAGCAGATCATCCGCCCCACGGGCTTGCCCGATCCTGTGGTCGAGGTGCGTCCCATCGAGGGGCAGGTGGACGACCTGCTCGGCGAGATCCGAAGCCGCGCCGCGAAAAACGAGCGCGTGCTGGTCACCACCCTCACCAAGAAGATGGCAGAGGATCTCACCGATTATTTTGAAAACAACGGCGTGCGCGTTCGCTATATCCACCACAATGTTGACACCTTAGAGCGCATGGAGATCATTCGCGACCTGCGACTCGGCGTGTTTGACGTTTTGGTGGGCATCAACCTGTTGCGCGAGGGCTTGGATATTCCGGAGGTCTCGCTGGTGGCGATTCTGGATGCCGACAAGGAGGGCTTTTTGCGTGCCGAGCGATCGCTCATCCAGACCATCGGACGCGCGGCGCGAAACGCCGAGGGACGCGTCATCCTCTATGCCGACACCGTCACGCGCTCCATGCAAGGGGCTCTCACAGAGACCAATCGACGCCGCAATCTTCAGCTTGCCTATAACCAAGAGCATGGCATCACACCGAGAACCGTCATCAAGGGCGTGCGGGATGTCATCGAGATCAGCTCCAAGGACGAAAAGAAAAGCGCCAAGGGCAAGGGACGGGGACAAGCCACCTCGCGTCGCCTGACGGCCACCGAGCGCGAGCAGATGATCGAGACCCTCACGCACGAGATGAAGGTGGCGGCCTCCAAGCTGGAATTTGAGCAAGCAGCCTTCCTCCGCGATCGCATCCGTCAGTTCAGAGAGGGCAAGGATTTGACCGACTAAACCAAACGGGAAAGGACACCGATATGGAAAAAAGGGGATCGACCACGGCAAAAAGCGCATTCGCATCCTCAATGTGGGGGCGTTGATCATCACCATCGCGGTTGCCCTCATCACAGGGACGCTCGCAGGGCTTTCCAATCATTTCGGCTTTGATAAAACGTGGTACGGTGACATTCTCACCACAGCGGATTGCATCTTCTGCTTTTTTGCCCTGTTGAATCTGGGGTATGTGCTGATGGAGGGGATCACCGTGGAGAACGGAGAGGTCTTCTTGGGGATCGACGCCGACAAGCAGCCCATCCGCTTCCATGTCTCGCGTCTTGCGAGCGTGGAGCTTTGCGAGGCGGAGGAGGGCAGAGGCGCGGTCTTGCGCTTTTTCCTCACCGACGGAAGCACGAAAGAGTACCGTGGCGCGCGCGTCACCCCTCGCGTGCTGGCGCGAGTACGCGCGTATTTTGAAATTTAGAACAGGAGCGAACACCATTCATGCCAAACCAAATTCAGATCCGAGGCGTTCGGGTACACAATCTGAAAAATATAGACGTTGATATTCCGAGAGACCGCTTGGTGGTGCTGACGGGGCTTTCGGGCTCGGGAAAATCCTCCTTGGCGTTTGACACCATCTACGCCGAGGGACACCGTCGCTTCGTGGAGTCGCTTTCCTCCTACGCGAGAATGTTCCTCGGACAACTGGATAAGCCCGAGATCGATTCCATCGAGGGCTTGTCTCCCGCCATCGCCATCGACCAAAAGACCACCTCCAAGAACCCCCGCTCCACCGTGGGAACGGTCACCGAGATCTATGACTATCTCCGTCTGTTGTATGCGCGCATTGGCGTGCCGCACTGTCCCGTTTGCGGAAAGGAGATCCGACAGCAGACCACCGACCAGATCTTGGACCGCATCCTTGCTTTGCCGCAGGATACGCGCTTTATGTTGCTCGCACCCGTGGTTCGCGGACAGAAGGGTATGCACGAAAAGGTGCTTGCCGACGCCAAAAAGAGAGGCTACGTCCGTGTGCGCGTGGACGGAAACCTCTACGATCTCTCCGAGGAGATCAAGCTGGATAAGAACAAAAAGCACAACATTGAGATCATCGTCGACCGTTTGGTCCTGCGAGAGGGGATCGAATCACGCCTTGCCGATTCGGTGGAAAACGCTCTGGCGGTAGCCGACGGACACCTCTTGGTGGTCACGGTCCCGCGCGAGGGAGAGGGCGAGGAGCTTGCGTTCTCGCAATCCTATGCCTGCGAGGAGCATGGTATCTCCTTTGGCGAATTGGAGCCGAGAATGTTCTCCTTCAACAACCCCGTCGGGGCTTGCCCGCATTGCGCGGGTCTGGGCGAGATGCAGCGCATCGCCGTGAATCGCCTGATCCCCAATAAGGCATTGTCGCTCTCGCAGGGCGCGATCCAGGTCAACGGCTTCAAGACCTTGGAGGAGGAAAGCTGGAACGGACCCCTGTTCGCCGCTGTGGGCGAGCGGATGGGTTTTGATCTGAACACCCCCGTCGAGCAGATGACCGACGAGCAATACCACGCCCTTCTGTACGGAACGGGTGGAGAGATCTACGATATCCACCGTTGGTTCGGCAGAGAGGAGCATCATCAGAAGGTCAAGTTCGACGGTCTGGTCGCCATGGTGGAAAATCGGGCGCAGACGTGGGGAAATGAGTATTACGATCAATTTATCGAGGAAGCTCCCTGTCCCGAATGTCAGGGGCAACGGCTCGCACCGATCGTCTTGGGAGTGACGGTCGGCGGATTGAATATCCATCAGCTCTGCTCGCTCTCGGTGGAAAAGGCGCTGGAATTCGTCAACGCCCTTTCGCTGAGCGAGACCGAGCAGGCCATCGCGGCCGAGATCTTGAAGGAGATCCGCGCCCGTCTTGGCTTTTTGGTGAGCGTGGGATTGAACTACCTCTCCTTGGCCAATAAGTCCGCCACCCTATCGGGAGGCGAGGCGCAACGCATCCGTCTGGCGACACAGATCGGGTCGTCTTTGGTCGGGGTCTTGTATATTTTGGACGAGCCCAGCATCGGGCTTCACCAGAGGGATAATTCCAAGCTCATCGCCACCCTCAAACGCCTGCGCGATCTGGGGAACACCGTGATCGTGGTCGAGCACGACGAGGAGACGATGGAAAACGCCGACTACCTGATCGACATCGGTCCGGGAGCAGGCATCCACGGAGGCAAGATCGTGGCGGCGGGCACACCGCAAGAGGTCATGGCGTCTCCCGATTCGCTCACGGGCGCGTATCTTTCAGGCAAACGCGCCATCCCCGTCCCCCAAACCAGACGGGAGGGGAACGGGCAGTTTATCCGTGTGTACGGCGCGCGGCAGAATAACCTCAAAGGCATCGACGTCACCATTCCGCTTGGAAAATTCGTTTGCGTCACGGGTGTGTCGGGGTCGGGAAAATCCTCGCTCGTCAACGGGATCCTCTATCCCGTACTGGCGGAGCGGCTCAACCGCGCCATGACCTATCCCGGCAAATATGACCGCATCGAGGGCGTGGAGCAGCTCGACAAGGTCATCGCCATCGACCAAAGCCCCATCGGGCGCACGCCGCGCTCCAATCCCGCCACCTACACGGGGCTGTTCACCGATATTCGCGATCTCTTTGCCCAAACCAAGGAGGCCAAGGCAAAGGGCTTTAAGGCGGGGCGCTTCTCCTTCAACGTCAAGGGAGGCCGTTGCGAGGCCTGCGAGGGCGACGGCGTGAAATGCATCGAGATGCACTTCTTGCCCGACGTGTATGTCACCTGCGACGTCTGCAAGGGAAAACGCTACAACCGCGATACGCTCGACGTTCACTACAAGGGAAAGAATATTTCCGACGTCTTGGAGATGACCGTGGAGGAGGGACTTGCCTTCTTTGAGGGAATCCCCACCATCCAACGGAAGCTGCAAACCTTGTACGACGTGGGGCTTGGCTATGTGAAGATCGGTCAATCCTCCACCACGCTGTCGGGAGGTGAGGCGCAACGCGTCAAGCTGGCAACCGAGCTTGCCAAGCGCGACACGGGGAAGACCATCTATATCTTGGATGAGCCGACCACGGGACTTCATTCGGCGGATGTGGAAAAGCTCTTGGAGGTCCTGCAAAGGCTTGCCGACGCAGGCAACACAGTGCTGGTGATCGAGCACAATCTCGACATCATCAAGAGCGCCGACTGGATCTTGGATCTGGGTCCCGAGGGAGGCGACGGAGGTGGCACACTGCTCGCCGAGGGTACGCCCGAGCAGGTGGCTGAGGTCGCCGAATCCTACACGGGACAATACCTGAAAAAGTGGTTGCACAAGCGCAAATAAGGGAATCAAGTGCAAGCATCGCATTTGACTACTCAAACGCAAGCAAGGGCTAAGTCCAACTCCTTATAACGACAGAAGAGAGAACCAATCGGTTTATAGCCGAAACGTTCTCTCTTTTTCTGTTGGTTTTCCGTTTAGAGTTATGAGCTTGCACGGCAAGCGTTCTGATAGGATTGCCTTTGCAACCGAAAACTTGGCAGAGCCAATCATAACAATGCATAGCATTTCATAACGCATAACTTGCCCGCAGGGCAATCATAGCTTAGCGTGATACTCCGTTAAGAGTATCACGCTAAGCCGCTCCTTCGTTGTTTAAGATTCTTTCTTCTTCCAAGATATACCAATTGCCGCAAGCAAGCAGATCAAAAGCAGACCAAGACCGCCCGAAACGCTCGCGCCACAACCGGAGGCGGCAGGCTCTTCGGTTGGCGTGGTGACCGTCTCCAAGACATGTTCTTCGGAACAGACAGTACAGGTCAGAGCCTGATCGTCCGAGTAAACGTGATGCTCGTACTCCACCTCGCCGCAGGCGCACTCCCGCTTGTGCTGTGTTGCATCGTGCGGTTGCCAGTCTCCAAAGGTGTGCTCTTGGATAACCTCGTAGTCGCAATACGCGCAAACTTCCTTATGCTCCGTCCCGTTGAGCATCTCACAACGCAAGTCATGATAGGTCGCGATCCTTTTGAGAGATTCGTTGAGGGTGATGGTGTTAAGCTGTCTTTCTGTTCCGCAAAAAATCACCGTGGATAGATTCGTGCAACCTTCGAACGCCTTGGGGGATATGGTTTGTATATGGTACGGGTAGAAGGCAAGGGCGATTTCTTTAAGGCTTGTGCAATAGAGAAATGCGTGAGAATTGACATTTGCGATGCGTTTGGGTAACGTGACGCGCTCAAGGCTTGTGCATTGGTTAAACGCATTGGACGCGATCCTCGTGACACTATCGGGAATCACGATGCTTTTAAGGCTTGTGCAACCGGCGAACAGACTTTCTTCGATGAGATTGATGCTATCGGGAAGCGTGACACTTACAAGGCTTGAACACTGACGGAACGCACCTTTGCCGATGCGTGTGACACTGTTGGGAATTGTGATGCTCACAAGGCTTCTGCAACCAAAGAACGCATCACTACCGATATGTGTGATACTATTGGGGATCGTGATGCTCGCAAGGCTTATGCAACGGGAGAACGCATAGCTGCCAATGCTCGTAACACTTCCGTTGGTTGGGATCACGCTGTTTCTGCAACCGAAAAGCAAGGTTTTGCTTTCTGTTTCGATCAAGCAATTCCCGGCGGCGTGATATGTGGGATTTTCCTTATGAACCGTGATGCTTGTTAGGCTCATGCATTCGTAAAATGCATTGATCTCAATGCTGATAACATTCTTGGGAATGGTGATGCTTTCAAGGCTTTCGCAACCGTAGAACGTTTTTATACCGATACTCGTAACGCGATCGCCAATCGTAATGCTCGTTAAGCCCGTGCAATCGGAGAACGCAGCACCTCCCATGCTTGTGACGCTATCGGGAATCGTGATATTCGTTAAACTCATGCAAGAAGAGAATGCACAGTAGCCGATGTTTGTCACGCTATCGGGAATCGTGATGTTCGCAAGGCTCACGCAACCGGAGAACGCACCATCGCCGATGCTTGTGATGCTATCGGGAAGCGAAATGCTTATAAGCTCTGTGCAACCCCAGAACGTATGCCCTCCGATGGATGTGATGCCCTGTTGAATGGTCACCCTTTTGATGTCTTGCTTGTGAGGAGCCCAAGCGAGTGTAAGGCTTTCAAGATCTTTCATGTTACCTTCCCCTGAGATCGTCAGCTCTCCCGTTGTCTTGTTGAGCAACCAAGAAAGGTCGCCCCACGTGCCGCTTTCGAGCACATCCTCTGCCGAGGCAGAGAGCGTGAGGCCGATCGTCAAAACGATCAGTAGCAGGATGGTGGACAGAAACAAACCTGTTTTTTTCATAGGGGACTCCTTTCGTTTTGTATTTGTTTGGTATTTTTATTATAGCATAGCATTTCTTTTTTGTCAACTATATCTAAAAAATCCCCATGCAGGCAGATGCCTGCATGGGGAGATTCGTTCTTATAATCCCGACGGCGTATCGGGAGAGGAGACCTCTTGAATGTCCGCGCCAAGAGCCGAGAATTTTTCCACGATGTCGCAGTAGCCGCGATGGATACAGCCCACGTTGGAGATCTCGGTCTTGCCCTCTGCCGCAAGTCCCGCGATCACCAAGGCCGCGCCGGCACGTAGGTCGGTGGCGTTCACCGAAGCCCCTTTGAGGGAGCTACCGCCGATAAAGGTTGCCATGTCACCGCCCACCACAATGTTCGCGCTCATCTTGCGAAGCTCCTCCACATAGCGGAAGCGGTTCTCCCAAATGCCCTCGGAAACCGTGCTCACACCCTCGGCAAGGCAGAGAAGCGGAGCGAAGGGCGGGTGCATATCGGTGGGAAAGCCGGGGTAGGGGATGGTGGAAATATTGATGTTCTTCATGGGACGCTCGGCCGAAACCGTCAGGGAATCGTCGCCCTCCTCAACCGAAGCCCCCATTTCAACCAGCTTTGCCGTAATGATCTCCACGTGCTTGGGGATCAGGGAGGTCACGGTGATGCGTCCTCCCGTGGCGGCGGCCGCCACCATGTAGGTACCTGCCTCGATCATGTCGGGGATAATGGCGTAATGACAGCCGTGAAGCTCCTTCACGCCGTGAACCTTGATCACAGGCGTTCCCGCGCCCGTGATGTTGGCGCCACAGGTGTTGAGGAAGTTGGCAAGGTCAACGATGTGCGGCTCTCTCGCCGCGTTGTCGATCACCATGGTTCCCTCGGCAAGCACCGAGGCAAGAATGGCGTTTGCGGTCGCGCCGACCGAGGCAATGTCGAAGTAGAGACTGCTTCCGCAAAGCCCGTTTGGAGCCTCTGCGTGAATGCGCTCGCCGCCGAAGACGACCGAAGCACCGAGCGCCTCAAAGGCCTTGAAATGCAGATTGAGAGGACGCGTGCCGAAGTCACAGCCGCCGGGCCAGCCAAGGTCGGTCTTTCCGAAGCGACCGAGCTCCGCGCCCATGAGGTAGGACGAGCCGCGGATGTTGGATACCAGCTCGGTGGGAGCCGTTCCTTGCGTGACGCTTGTGGTATCGATCCGAACGGTGGTACGGTCGAGATGCTCCACGGTGGCGCCCATGCGTTGCAGGATCTCCAAGGAGAGCTTGATATCGTCCACAGGCGGAATATTTTCGAGCGTGCACGTGCCGCCAACCAGAACGGTGGCAAAGAGGATGGGGAGGGCGGCGTTCTTCATGCCGCTCACGGCAACCTCGCCAAACAAAGGATGCCCACCCTGAATGATGATCTTATTTGCCATGCTGATACCTTGGGAAAAGCCGTGCCTTCCCGTTTTCCTTTCGTAGGGGTAGATCAAATTTATTATAGCATATTCCGATCAAAAAGAAAAGGACTTTTTGACTTTTTTCCAAACTTTTTCCCATTTTTCTCAAAAAAGAAAAACCGCTTGCTCCTTTTCAGGGTATGCAAGCGGCTTTTCGATGGTTCAAGAAAAACGGGGACGGAAATAGGCCACGGTCAGATCCACCACCATGCCGTAGCTGCGCGTTCCCGCAGAGGCTCCCTGCGATTGCAGGTAGGCGTCGTTGGTGGCCTGACTGATGTCGGCAACGACGTTATCGCGGAATTCCTCAAAGAAGGCGTTGTAGGCGCGAAGCTCCTGATGGACCTCGTCGGGGAGGGAATGGTAGACCGTGGCGTACTTCTCCCGATCTGCGGAATAGAGTGCCGACGCCACGTATTCGTAGACCGACATCGCGCCGCTGTATCGGATATAGGGATCGTCCGACTCCAAGCAGACCAGAAAGGCCACCATGTTGGCCTCGTCCTCTCGCGCCACGCCCCTCTGATGCGCCAGCTCGTGAGCGGCGGTAAAAGGGATGGTGTAGTCAGGAAAATACGCGTTGATGTTCGCCTCTCCCGTGAAAAAGGTGTAAACGCCTGTGATGTGGGTGTAGGACATCGGGCGGCTGAGCATCACGGGCTTGACGCGGCTGTAAAAGTGATCGGGCAGAGCCTGCTTTTCGGAAAGGGAATCGTAGGCGTCCATGAGCTTTTTGTTCATCTCGCCGTAGGAATAGGGCATCACCGAGGAACTTTCGTCGTCGGGAAAGAGAAGCTCGCCCGAGGCATCGTGCAGCTCTTGGGAGAGGATGAGAGCCGTGTGAAACAGCTCCTCTGCGCTGACCTCCCGCCGCTCCAAGCCGAGCCGACGGTCAAGCGTTGTGCCGTAGTAGCCGGGCGCGAAATTCCAAACGAACAGGATCGCGATCACGCAGGGAATGGCCAAGAGCTTGAGGATATAGACCCGTGTGGCGCGCCACGTGAAGGAATACCGACGACAGCCCACAACGATCAAGGCTACCAAGAGAACGGGAAGCGACAGAAGCAGCCATTCGGCAACCGAAAAGGGAAAGAGGACCGTCAAATAGGAGAGCAGGCGGCGACCGAATGCGCTCACGGTCTCATTAAAGCCATCCGCCAAGACGGGAAGCTTCGTAAAAAGAAGATAGAGAAGCAGGCTGATCCCCGTGAACACGAACAACAGCTTGTAGAACAGAGGGAGACGCTCGGTCGAGGGATCCTCGCAGAGGAGCGAGGGAGGCACATCGTAGGCGTCGGGCGAGAGCTTTTTCATGCGGTCACTCCTTTGGAATACAGAGATCAAGTGGGAAGCAGGAGGCGATGAGAGCCTCCATGTCGGGGTAAAGAGGGGCGCGAACCGTCATTTCCTCCCCCGTTGTGGGATGCGGCAGGGTCAGGGTGTGGGCGTGAAGCGCCTGACGGTCAATGCGAGGATCGGCCTGCCCGTAGAGCGTATCACCTAAAATGGGATGCCCCAGCGAGGCGAAATGCACGCGAAGCTGATGCGTCCGCCCCGTGATAGGAGAGGCCTCCACCAAGGTACAGCCTCCACCTCGGGCAAGCGTGCGAAAGCGCGTGAGAGAGGGCTCGGCGTCGGGGGCATCGGACGAGCAGACCTCGCGCAGGATGATGCTCCCCTCGCGACGGTGCAGGGGAAGGGCGATCTCGCCCTCATGTTGCGTCATCTCTCCAAGCAGGACAGCCAAATACCGCTTGCGGATCAGACCTTTTTGCATGGAGGCGGTCAGGATCCCGGCGGAGAGCTTGTTTTTCGCAATGAGAAGCAGACCGCTGGTGTCGCGATCCAAGCGGTTCACGGGTCGAAACACGAAGGGAATGCCCTGTGTTTGGTAGTGATACGCCAGCGCATTTGCCACGGTATCGTCCCGATGCCCGTGAGAGGGATGGGTCGGCATTCTTGCGGGCTTGGAGGGGATCACGAGTGCGTCATCCTCATAAAGGATCGAGATGGGAAGCTCCACGGGAAGAAGCTCCTCGGCCGAGGCGCGATCCTCCATCGCAAGAGTCAAGCGATCCCCCGTCTCCAAGCGACGGCGAACCGTACACCGCTCGCCGTTGACCAAAATGCCGTCGTTGCGATATTTGAGGTATTTGAGGAGCTTGGTGGAGATCGCAATATGTCCGCGAATGAACTCCAAAACTGTTTTACCGTTGTCCTCGGCGGTGACGATCCACTCCATATCCATGCTCCTTTCCTCGGTAGTATCCTCATTATACCATTTTTGCATACGGATTACAAGATGCATTTTTGCGGAGAGTGGAAAATAATTATGAATTGTTTGTCAAAATGCTTGCAAGGAGAGGAAAACTGTGATAAAATAAAGAGAATGATGACGAAAAAGGAGCAACGATCTATGAAACGAGCTTGGATTGCCTTGGCGCTCATGGCGGCGATCTGTTTGGGAGGACTTGCCTCCTGCAAGGGAACGGGAGGACAGACGAACACGCCCCCCGTCACCACCGAATCCCCCCTGACCCCTCAACCCGAGATCCCGAAGGATACAACCAACTATCAAGCTGTCCTGGAAGCTCCCTTCGCGGAGCTGACCGAGACGCCCGCCGAGGACTTTACCACCGAGGAGCTGGAAAACGGCGAGATCCGCATCACGGGCTACACAGGAGAGGCGACGCGCGTGCGTGTTCCGTCCACGATCGACGGTCGTGCGGTCACATCCATCGGCAACGGAGCCTTTCAGGATCAGAGCAAGCTGGCGGTCTTATTCATCCCCGATAGCGTCACCGATTTCGGGAGCGAGATCTTGAAGGGATGCGGCGCGATCTACGCGCTCCGCACGCCGCTCTGCGAGGAGGAGGGAAAGACCTATCTGGGCTATCTCTACGGAGCCACCTCGCCCGAATTGCAAAACACCCCCGACCTCCGCAATCTGGCCTACCTCATGATCGGCGGAAACGCCACCTCTCTTGCCGACCGCGCCCTCTACGATTGCAACGACCTCGTCTGTGTGGGACTACCCTCCACGATGACCTCCTTGGGCGAATACGCCCTGTACCGTTGCGAGTCGCTCAAATACGTCAATGTTGAGAAGATCACCACGCTTGCGCCTCACGCGCTGTCGTACTGTCACTCTCTGCCGTCACTCACCCTTGGACAAGACCTGCAAGCCGTCGGCTTTGCCGCCTTGGAGGGGTGCGAGGGACTTCGCGAGATCACGCTCCCTTACTTGGGCGAGAGCCGCGAGAAAAACACCTATCTGGGCTATCTGTTCGGCGCGACCGATCCTGCGCTGTCGAGGGGCTACTATCCGCTCGCTCTGCGTGAGATCACCCTGCTGGATGCCTGTGAGAGAATCCCCTCCCACGGGCTCTACGATTGTGAAACGGTGGAGCAGTTGCACCTTCCCACGACCCTGACAAAAATCGAAACGCGCGCTCTGTCGGGATGCCTGCGCCTGCAACAGATCCAAGGCTTGGAGAGCGTTGCCGAGATCGGAGAAAACGCCGTTGACAACTGCCTGTCCTTGAAGGAGATCGCATTGGGCGGTCTGCGTAGCCTTGGCATCAACGCCTTCCTCAACTGCGACGCTCTCACCGCCGTCACCCTGCAAAGCGACCAATTGGAGGCGATCCCATCCTCCTGCTTCGCCGATTGCGACGCTCTCAAAAGCCTGACCCTGTCGGGCGTGCGCCGCGTCGACGCCTATGCCTTCTTCGGCTGTGATGCCTTGGAAACGGTGAGCCTCGGAGCGGTTACCGAGGTGGGGGAAAACGCCTTCGGACAGTGTCCCGCTATCACGACCGTCACGGCAACGGGACGGGTGGACTTTGGAAAGGGAAACGATGCCGTCAAGGCTCTGCTTTGAATGAACAGAAAAAGAAAAACAGGAGCGACCCATCTGCGGTCGCTCCTGTTTTTGTCTTGTCGACATCTCATTTGTTGATGATGGTCACGCCCACCGGCGTGATACCGGTCTGCGAATAGACGATCTCGTTGATCTGCGCGATCTGCGCGGGTTGCAGGGTATCGGCAGACACCACGATGCTGATCGCGTCCCCATTCAGAACGGCAACGCATTGCTCAAAGCCCTTCGCGGTGATCAGGGATTCAATGTCGGCCTCCTTCTGGATCTCCTCGGCGATGGTAGCAATACCGGCCAGAGCGTCGGCCTTGACCTCCTCGCTGGCCTCCACGTCATCCACCACCGATTGCAGGACCTCCAAGGCCTCGTCACGGGCTCTCTGACGGCTCACCTGCGTGGCAGAGAAGTAGGTACCCGAGGTCTGGTTCTGCGTGCCGTCGGCGCTGGTCTGTCCATCCTGAATGCTTCCGCTGGGCTGATCGTAGCCGTCGTAGCCACCCTTGTCGGCCGAGGAAAAGAGCATCCAGTTCAGCCAGACCGCCACCCCGATCAAGAGGACCGAGCAGGCGATGATAAGGTTGCGCTTTCCAATGCGAAGAAGGAATAAGCGGAATTTTCCACCGGTCTTTGGCTTGGATTCTGTGGGCTCTGCGCTGATCTCTCGAAGGGCGTTTCTCTTGAATTTCATGGTAAAATCCTCCTGTGATTTTGATTCAATACACTATATGACGCGCTGTTTTTAAATATACCGAGAAAAGAGGAAAACTTATCCTTTGGCCTCGGTGATGTAGATATGATTGCTCGACACCGAAAAAGCCGCCTCCAACAGAGACGTCAGCTCGCGTCGGACATCGGCGTTGCCGCCACCACGGCAGACCACCCCGATCCCCACCACCGCAGGGAATTGTCGGGAAAGATGGAGCGCCGAGGCGGAGGAGCCGCTTCCCAAGATCACGTATTCCATGTCGTCGCCGTTCCATTGCGTGGCGTAATCGTCCACAAATCCCCCCGAAAGCGTCACCGCCACCGTCACGCCGCTCACCCCGTCCACCGATTCGCAAAGAGCCTTCACTCTCGCCTCTAAATCCTGACGGTAGGCGGTCAGCTCCTCCTGCTCGGAAACCGTGACCGTTGGTTCGGTCGAGTTGCTCGACGACCGAAAGAGCCGATCCCCAAAGAGAAGAAGCAGCACCCCAACCAAGGCACCGACCGCGGCAAGGATCAGACGAAGGCGTTTGCCACCCTCGGTGGGAGCAGACGCATCCTTTTTGAAAACCATACACACCTCCAAGTATTATTCAATGGCACTCACGCATTCGCATCCCAAAAGCTCGGTGACGAACGCCTCCATCTCGGCGGGATTCTTCCAGATAGCCGAGCCGGAAAGGATCAGGGTGACCGATTCGGGACGAAGGACATCCCGATCATCCGACCAACGAATGGCACAGCGAAGCTCTCCCGACGGGATCGAAAACCGATCGCAGAGCAGGGTGGTGAGCGAATCGGCAAAGTAACTGCCCGACGCGCTGTTCAGAGCATCCTCCAGCTTCTGTTCATAGTCCTCGGAGAGGGAATCGTCCAATCCGTTGGAGAGATCCTCCGAAAGCCCCTGCAAGGCTTGCAGAGCGCGCGGAAGGGGCGTGACCAGCACGCAAACGAGCAGAAGCGAGGCGACGAGCTTGATCTGCTTTTGTGTACCGTTTGGCGCAAGCAGACCCACCATTGAGGCAAGCAGACCTGCTCCCAAAACAGAAAGAAAATAAGCCTTCATATATCTCTCCTTTCGCCTCGGCTACCCGATCGCGGAGGCGCAATGAGCCAAGAGCGTGTAGGAAAGCAGGAGAGCCGAGGAACAAATGCTCACGGCCGCCACGAGATAACCGTTGAGCGAGGCGATCTCGTCCAGCAATCGCTTTTCGGCGTCGCACCCCAAAAGCTCGGCAAGCGAGGCCGAGATCTGCCAGATCAGACGATAGAGAAGCAAGCGACAGAGTGGAGGCAGGAGGGAAAGCAGAAGCAGGATCGTGCCGCAAAGACCGATGGTTCCGCGCAGATACCCAACCCCCGCGCTCACGGTACGGATCAATTCCGACACCGAGCCTCCCACCACGGGAATCAAATTTCCGGCGGCAAACTTCACGCTCCGCATAGCAAGCGTATCGGCGCGCGCGCTGAGAGTTGTCTGCGTGGCAAGCATGGCGAGAAGGAGCATCATCAAAAAGGCAAGAAGGGTAGCGTATTGCTTTTTTACGGTGGAAAGAAGCCCACCCGTGGAAACGCCAAACGCGGGAGACGAAAGGAGAGAGAGGGCTAAACAGATGCCGCAAAAGGGGAGGATGCTGTGCGAGATGACCTCATCCAAGAGTGTCAGATACACGCCAAGCCCTGCCGACGAGGCCGCCGCGGCGGTCACGTTTCCACCCATGGCGTAGAGCGCGCCGATGAGAGGGATGGAAAGACGGGAAAAGCCCATCAAGGTGGAAAAGTAGCCCTCCACCTGCCGTATGGATTCGTACCCACGCGTCAGAAGAAGGGAGAGGACCAACAAGGAGGAGCAAAAACCAACCGCCTGCCCAATCCCTTCGCTTTTAAAGGATGT
>JAZSKO010000069.1:0-9711 GCA_045534875.1 Eubacteriales bacterium
GCGCAATTCTCGAGA
Organism: Eubacteriales bacterium; assembly: GCA_045534875.1. GTDB lineage: Bacteria > Bacillota > Clostridia > Oscillospirales > CAG-272 > UMGS1865. Next base: position 16 of record JAZSKO010000069.1, read on the forward strand.
TCACTCCCGACTTCACGCCCAACGAGGGTAACACCGGTCCGGATTCCAATCCTGATCCCGATCCTGATCCCAATCCTGATCCCGATCCCGATCCTGATCCCGATCCTACTCCCACTCCTTCTGTGACCACTCCTGTCACCACTCCCACGACCACTCCCTCCACCACTCCCGCTGTTGAGGAGGAGAAGGGATGCGCTTCCGCTGTTGGCGGCATGCTGATCGTGATGGTGGCTATGGGCGCAGCTCTCACCATCTGCAAGAAGAAAGAGGACTGATCGAGGATCCTTCCTTGAATGAGCTCCTTTGAACGATCCCATCAAGGCTCGTCCGAAGGAACAAAAAAGGGGGGCGCTTCCAAATGGAAGCGCCCCCTGCTTTTTTATTCAATTTGCAACAAACGCGTTAATCAATCGCTCTGAACATAAGAAGCGCGATGATAAGGAAGACCACGAAGAAGCCTGTCAAAATCAGCCCGCGGACCGCGCCAAGCACGATGTAGGCGATCACCACGGCGATCAAGGGGATCACGAGCGCCGCGCCGATCAAAAACTTCACCAGCTCCTCGTCCAAAAAGGACATTCCCGCGAACAGCAAAACGCACAGGATCACAAGTCCGAGCACACCGAGAAGCACGACCTGCCCGATCGAGAGAACAGGCTCATCCACGACCACCTCCGAATCCTCCAAGGTGGTGTTGTCGAGCGTTGCTTTTGCCCACACAACGTAAATGTGACGATCCTCGGGGATCTCAACGTCCTTGATCTCAACGGTAAAGTATTGCTTTTCGGGATTTCCGCGCGCATCCTCGGGAACTGTCCCGCGGAGCTTGGTCGATCTGACAAAGATGTGATCCTCATCTCGCGTGTAGCGGAACTTGACCTTAATGTTTTCCAGATCCGCCACGTCATAGCCCTGCGTTTGGTCGATGTAAAACTTGATCACACTGTTGCCCTTTTCGTGGGTGATCTCCACCTCGCCGTCGTATCCTTCTATGGTTTCCAGCTCGATACGCGTCTCGTCCTGTTCGCAGGAGGAGAGGGCAAGCAGGCTGAGAAGGAGCAGAATGACCGCGAGGAAAAGAGGAAAGATTTTTTTCATTGGGATAAGCACTCCTTTGTGTATGTATTCTTCTGCCAGTTTATCATCTCTTTCGTTCATTATATCACGAAATCAAAAAAATGTCAATAAGGACGAATTTAGTTGAAAAACGCCATTCGCTTGCGCGAATGGCGTTTTTCTTGGTGGACCATCAAGGGCTCGAACCTTGGACCGACCGGTTATGAGCCGGGGGCTCTGACCAACTGAGCTAATGGTCCTTTTCTGTGGTCACTCCTTATTATACTGTATTTTTGTGAAAAAGTCAATAGATTGCCAAAAAAATTGTTTGCTTTGAAAAAATCGGCGTCCTCGCCGTGTTTCCCTTGGTTTCGACCGTACGTTTGTGGTAGGATAAAGGCGTACAAGAAAATGAAAGGAGACGAAAACATGAAACGAATGGGAATCGGCATGGCGACGATCTTGGCCGCTTGCTTGACCCTTGGCGGTTGTGCTTGGAATGGGGGCGCGACGGACACGGGAAACGACCCGCCCACCCCCTCGGTGACCGACACCGAAAAGGCCTCCCTGCAAGTGTTGGTGGACGCCTTACAAAAGGAGCTTGCCACCTTGAAGGAGCAGAAAAGCGCGGAGCAGGCGTCCTACGAAAAAAGGATCGCGGAGCTGGAGGCGTTGCTGGTCGAAATGGGGGCATCGGGAGAAGGCGACACCACCCCCACCCCCCAACCGCCGAGCGAGGATGCGTCCTTCTCCTATGAGGTGAGAAACGGCGGCGCGTGGATCACGGGTGGTCGCGTCGATGGGAACCGGCTTTCGATCCCGTCCTCGATCGACGGTGTCCCTGTGGTGGGGATCAACGAAGGCGCGTTTCGCAATTACTCGGTGGAGGAGGTGATCCTGCCCGAAGGACTGCAAACGGTGGGATGGTTTGCCTTTTCGGGGTGCTACCGTCTCCGATCGGTCACGCTTCCCGAAAGCGTGCGCGACATCGGCTACGGCGCGTTTGAACTGTGCAGTACATCTCTCCGCTTCATCTGTCCCACAGGCTCCTATGCCGCCCAGTACGCCAAAAGCTACGGCATCCCCGTTAGTACCTAAGAAACAGACCGTCTCGCCGCATGGGCAGGACGGTCTGTTTCTTACTTCTGTCGCATTTTTCCGCAGGAGATGCCGTATTCCTTCTTGAAGAGTCGCAGGAAATAGTTGTAGTCGGCAAAGCCGCAGGCATCCGCGATCTCGGTGATCGAGAGCTTGGTGGTTTGCAGAAGGTGCTTGGCGTGATGCAGTCGCTTTTGCCGAATGAAGGCGGCGATGCCTCCCTTGATGTAGGGGTGGATCGTCTCATAGAGCCGCGTGCGGCTGATGCCGAATTCCGAGCAGATGCGCTCCACCGACAGCTCCTCGCGGATGTGCGTTTCCACGAAATGCGTGATGCGGTCGATCATTTCCCGTCCCGTGGGACGCACGATCTCACGCAGACGGACGTATTCGGTGCAGGCCTCCATGATCTTCGACGCCGCGCGGATCTGCTTTTCGCTCTTGTAGCGGATGCGTCGGATCTCCTCGCTCAGATCGGTCTCGATCTGATACCGCTCGCAAACCGACGCCATCTCCTCACAAAAGGCGACGCGATCCTTGTTGTCGGTGATCTGTCCGAACATCATGTAACCGATCAGGCGGTCGCCCTCCATCATGGGAACCACCGCCTCCACGAGCCCCGCGTGGCATTTGTAGATGTAGAGCGTCTTGCTTTTCTTGCAAATGCGGAAGGCCTCGCGGTCGCTCTCGGTGCAGAGCCGACGCGCGGTGGGATTCTCTCGCATACAAGCGCAAAAGGGCTGACGCTCCAAGGGATAGGAGAGAAGCTCGCTTCCATTGGCGTCAAACAGAACGGGACGAATACCCGTGAGGGTGTAGAAATCCTCCATCAGCTCGCTCAGCTTGGAGTCCTGCAATTGCAATGCCATAATTTTCCCATCCTCCGTACAAATTTACAGTTTTTTGGACGTTATTGTCTATTATTATAGCACGAAATATGATAAAATGCAAGTAGAAAAAACCAAAAAGGAAGGGGAAAGAACCATGATAAGAAAGACGGTTGAGGACCTGTTTGTATTGCGTGGAAGCATGCCGCCCCCCGTGGGGGAATTGGAGCGAACCGAGGACGGGTATCGCTTCCAAAAGGATGGCTATGAGCTGGTTTCTCGTTTCGAGGAGCATCGGTCGGGCGTGACCAAGCGGAGCGACACCATCCGCAATGTCTCCGATCATCCGATCGCCCTGCGTTGCATCCTTTCCAAGCTCCTGTTCAACGGCGGCGAGTACGAGGTCTACACGCAGTATGGCGAATGGTGCGAGGAGGGAAGGGCTGTCTGGGAGCCGCTCAACACCGAGATCGGCGCGCGCTCCGAGGACGTGAGAATGAACTGCGGTGTTTCTCCCTTCCTCGCGATCTACAATCGCCAGAATCAGAGGGGCTACGCCATCCACCTTATGGCTGATTCCATGTGGCAGATCCACGCGCGGAAGCAGTACCGACAGGTGGGGCACATCAAAACGGTCGCGGTGGAGCTTGGCATCAACGAGCGCGGATTTTCCTATACGCTCGCGCCGAACGAGACGCTGGAGCTTCCCTCGATCCTCTACTATGAATTCCGCAATAAGACCGACCTCGACGCCTACAAGCTACACCGCTACTGCAACGACGTCTACCCCGCGAAGGCGTTTCCCATCATCTATAACTCTTGGATGGGCTTTTTCGACCGCATCACGGTGGAAAAGATGGAAAGCCAGTTTGAGAGAGCCAAGCGGCTCGGCGTGGAATATTTCACGGTGGACGCAGGTTGGTTCGGTGCGCCCTACCAATGGTATGACCGCGTGGGTGACTGGGAGGAGAGCCCCGAGTCGGGGCTTGGCGGCAGAATGCGCGAGCTTGCCGACCGTATCCGCGAGAATGGCATGCAATTCGGTCTTTGGTTTGAGATCGAGCGCGCGGCCAAGAATTCGCAGGCGGTGGCAAAGCATCCCGACTACTACATTGAAGAGGACGGACGGTGCTTCGTTAACTTCGCAAAGCCCGAGGTCTGCGACGCGCTCTTTGAGACCCTTGCCAAGGCGATCCGAGCCTACGGGATTGCGTTTATCAAGTTCGACTTCAACGCCCGTCTTTCCTACGACGAGCGCGACCACGCCTTCCTCGAATACTTCAAGGGATACAGGGGCTTCATCCGTCGCATTCGCGAGACCTTCCCCGATCTGTATCTGGAAAACTGCGCCAGTGGCGGACTTCGCATGGCGCTCACCAATCTCGACGGCTCCGATTCCTTCTGGATGAGTGATACGCACAGCATCTACAAGCAGCAAGAGATCTTCAAGAGCACCCTTTTGCGGATGCCCTGCCGTGCCTTGGAGAAGTGGCTAACGATCCGGGGCTTTGAAATGACCGCCTCCCGCGCCGTCGACGGCCGCGCACTGGTAACGGGAGACGTGATGTACCACACCATCGACGTAGTGAGCGACTCCTATCTCTTAGCGGCCAGCGTGGGTGGCCCGATCGGCTTTACCTGCGACCTCAACGAGATCTCCGACGAGACTATGAACGCCTTGGAGGAGCATCTTGCCACCTACCGTCGCGAGCGCGATTTCTGGAAGAGCGCGGAGTGCCGCATTTTGAGCGACACCGAGGATCTGCTCGCTCTGCAATTCTCGGATGAGGCGCTCGACACGGTCTACGTGTACGCCTTTTGCAAGGGGTATCATCAAAACGCAGTCACGCTCTATCCCGTGTGTGACCCCGAAACGGTCTATCATGACGAGCAGGGAAACACCTATACGGGTGTCGAATTGGATGCCGACGGCGTGACGCTCGATGTCCATTGTCAAGTCAGCGCAACTTGGATCAAATTGAAGAAATAAGAAGAAATAAGGAGAGGATCATCATGAAATTTGCATTGTTTTTCGGAAACCGCGGCTTTATGCCGGCCGAGCTGATCTCGGGAGCGAGAGAGGACATGATCAAGGCTGTCACCGATGCGGGACACGAGGCACTTGTGATGGACGCGAGCGCCACCCGCTACGGAGCGGTGGAGACCCGCGACGAGGGAAGACTCTACCACGATTGGCTGAAATCCCATGAGGGAGAGTACGACGGCGTCATCCTTTGTATGCCGATCTTCATCGACGAGAACGGCACCGTGACCGCCTTACAGGATGCGGGCGTGCCGATTCTGATGCAGGCGTACCCCGACGAGATCGGGAAAATGGACTTCAAGCACCGTCGCGACGCCTTCTGCGGAAAGTTCTCTGTGACCGACGTGTTCTATCAGTATCGCATCCCTTTCACGGTCATGAAGCCCCACGTGGTGCATCCTCTGTCGGATGCCTTCCGCTCCAACTTGGAGGACTTTGCCGCCATCTGTCGCGTGGTGAAGGGCATGAAGCGCTTCAATCTGGGCTGCATCGGTGCGCGTACCACCGCCTTCAAGACCGTTCGCTTTGACGAGGTCACGCTGCAACGCTATGGCATCAACGTTGAGAGCTTTGATCTGTCCGAGCTGATCTTCAAGGTCAACGCCAAGAGCGACGACGAGCCTGCCGTACAGGCGAGACTTGCCCACTTGGAGAAGTACGCCAACTTCTCGCTCGTTCCCATGAAGAACAAGCTGACCTTGGCGAAGATCTCGGTGGTGATCGACGAGTACATCGAGGAATACCATCTGGATGCCATCACTCTGCGTTGCTGGAACGAGATGGAGACGATCCTGCGCGTTTGTCCCTGCGTCCTGATCTCCGAGCTGAACGATCGCGGAATCGTTTGCTCCTGCGAGATCGACCTGACCAGCGCGATCACCATGCGCGCCATGGCGCTTGCCAGCGGCAAGCCCACCGCCTGCCTCGATTGGAACAACAACTACGGCGACGATGAGAACAAGGTGATCCTGTTCCATTGCGGTCCTGTGGCGCAATCGCTGATGACCGAGCAGGGAACGGTGACCGAGCACAAGATGTTTGCCAAGGGCGACCCCGGAAGCGGATGGGGAAGCAACGAGGGACGTATCGCCGCCTTCGATATGACCTATTCCAACGGATTCACCGAGGACGGTCGCTTGAAGGTCTACACCGCCGAGGCGCGGTTCACGGGCGAGCCGATCGAGCCCTCCTTCTTCGGATGCGGCGGCGTTGCCGAGATCCCCGATCTGCAAAACAAGCTGATCCGCCTTGCGAAGAATGGCTTTAAGCACCACACCACCGTCGGTGTTGGTCACATGAAGGCGGTCTTGGACGAGGCCTTCGGTACGTATCTGGGCTACGATCTGATCGACATTGAGGGCTAAGTATGCGCCTGGGTGGATTGGACATTGGAACGACAGGCTGTAAGCTGTCGGTCTATGAGGAGAGCGGCGACTATCTCTGCCACGCCTATCGCGAATACGACGTCAGCCGTCGTGGGGGAGAGCATGAGATCGCGGTGGACGTGATCTTCGAGGCGGTCTGCGAGGTGATCCGAGAGATCCCCAAGGACAAACAGCCACACGCCATTGGCGTGACCACCTTTGGCGAGTCCTTTGTGGCGTTGGACGAGCAGGATCATCCCCTCCTGCCTGCCATGCTGTATACCGACCCCCGAGGCGAGGAGGAATGTCGGGCGCTTGCCGAGCGGTTTGGCGAGGAGAGGCTCATTGCCATCACGGGCGTGAAGCCACATTCCATGTATAGCCTGCCGAAGCTCCTTTGGATCAAGGAAAAGCGTCCCGAGCTGTTCGCAAGAATTCGGCGCGTGATGCTTATGGAGGATTATATCGTCTACCGTCTCTCGGGTGTTCGCGCGATCGACTATTCGCTGGCGGCGCGGAGCATGGCCTTTGATATTCGACAGAAGACGTGGAGCCTGCCGATCTTAGAGGCCGCGGGGGTCGATCCTGCATGGCTTTCAACTCCCGTTCCGAGCGGAACGGTGGCAGGCGAGATGACGGCCGAGCTGGCCGAGCGATTGGGTATGGAGAGCGGCGTGCAGATCGTTTGCGGCGCGCACGATCAGGTGGCGTCGGCGGTGGGAGCAGGGGTCTTTGACGTTGGCGAGGCCGTGGACGGAACGGGAACGGTGGAGTGCGTTGTCCCCGTGTTTGACCGCGTTCCCACCTCTCGCACCCTGTATGACGAGGGCTATTCGGTCGTGCCGTACGTAGAGGACGGGACCTATGTTTGCTATGCGCTCTCCTTCACGGGAGGCGCGGTTCTGAAATGGTTTCGCGACCAGCTCGCGGGAAAATTTGAGGGAGTGTCCAACCTCTATGCCGAGCTTGATCGGCGCGCTCCCGACGCGCCAACGGGGATCTTGGTGCTTCCGCACTTTGCAGGAGCGGCCAACCCGTATATGGACACAGGCTCGAAGGCGGCCATCATCGGGCTTACCTTGGAGCACACCGCCGAGGATCTCTATCGCGCGCTCATGGAGGGCGTGACCTATGAGATCATGACCAATCTGTCGCATCTGCAATCGTTTGGCATCGGTCTGAACCGTCTCACCGCAACGGGCGGAGGGGCGAGAAGCGACGTTTGGATGCAGATCAAGGCGGATATTTTGAACCGTCCCGTCACCTCCCTTGCCGCTGGTGAGGTGGGCGCGTGCGGAACCTGTATGCTGGTGGGACGCGCCGTGGGCGTGTTTGCCGACCTTGCAGAGGCGAAGGAGCGCTTCGTGGTCGAGCGGAAGACCTACCTGCCGAGACCCGATGCAGCCGAGCGCTACCAAGGCCTGTACGCCGCCTATCAACGGGTATATGACGCGGTAAGACCGATCGTGGAGGAATTAAAGAGATGAAACAGAAAAGAACCTATATCGGACATGAGAGTCAGCTGTTCGGAGCAGAGGAGGTTCGCCTTGTGGGAGGCCGTGGCGACGGTATGCGGCTGTTGCAGGTGCGAAACGGCGGAGGATTGGACCTGACGATCTCGCTCGACCGCGCCGCCGATCTCTCCCGTCTCTCCTTTGGAGGCGTGAATTACGGGTATTTCGCCCCCTGCGGCTACGTTGCCCCCACCTATTATGACGGACGGGGAGCAGGCTTTCTCAAATCCTTCACCGCAGGCTTTTTAACCACCTGTGGGCTGAGAAACGTGGGAAGCCCCTGTGTCGATGAGGGGGAGGAGCTACCGCTTCACGGTACGCTTTCCCATATCCCTGCCGAGAACGTGCAAACGTGGCATGACGAAAAGGCACTCTACATCCGCGCCACCATACGCGACGCGGCGCTCTTTGCACACGGACTTCTCTTGGAGCGAACCTACACTCTGCCGCTGTTTGGAAACGAATTGATCCTGTCGGACCGCGTGACCAACATCGGATGCGTGGAAACGCCCTTGCAGATGCTCTACCATTTCAATCTGGGGTATCCCTTGCTGGATGAAGATACCGAGATCCGCATTCCGTCCGTATCGGTCACGCCCCGAAACGACCACGCCAAGGAGGGACTGAATACCTGCTTGCAGGTCGAGAAGCCCCAAAGAGGCTATGAGGAGATGTGCTTCTTCCATCAAATGGAGGGAACGGCGAGGGTAGAGGTCTACAATCCCAAGCTCCGTCGGGGACTTACGATGGAATATGACACGAAGGAGCTTCCCTACTTCACCCAGTGGAAGATGATGGGAGAGATCGATTACGTCATGGGCATTGAGCCCGGAAACACCCTGCCCGACGGCAGAGACGTCATGCGCCGCCGAGGCGAGATGGAGACGCTCGGGGTAGGAGAGAGCAAGACGCACACGATTCGGTTTTCGTTTGAGGAAGGAGAGAGATAAGATATGCTGGTCACCTTAAAGGAGATCTTACAGATCGCACAGGAGCGGCGTTGCGCCATTGGCTCCTTCAACACGCCCAATATGGCGAGCATCCGAGCGGTTTTGGGAGCGGCCGAGAGCATGGGCGAGCCCGTGATCCTGATGCACGCGCAGGTGCATGAGGAAATGGGACTGTGCAAAATGGACGAGATCGCGCCCGTGATGCGTGTTTTGGCAGAGAGAGCCACCGTGCCGGTCTGCCTGCACCTCGACCACGGCACCGATCTGGATTACATCCAAAGAGGCTTGGAGCTGGGCTTTACCTCGGTGATGTACGATGGCTCGACCCTGCCTGAGGCGGAGAATCTTGCCAACACCAAGCAGGCGCGGCGCATGGCCGACGCCGTGGGAGCCTCCTTGGAGGCCGAGATCGGCTCGATGGGAGCGAGAGAGTCGGCAGAGGCGGGAGCACCGTCGGACGAGAGTATTTACACCGATCCCGAGGCCGCGAAGCGATTTGTGGAGGCAACGGGGATCGACGCGCTTGCCTGCGCCTTCGGAACGGCGCACGGGGTCTACTTAAAGCAGCCGAAGCTGGACTTTGAGCGACTGGCGACCATTCAAAGCATGGTATCGGTTCCGCTGGTGATGCACGGAGGGAGCGGCGTGAGCGTGGAGGATTACCGACGCGTGATCGCGCTTGGCATTCGGAAGATCAACTACTACACCTACATGGCGAAGGCGGGAGGCGACGCGGTGGAGCGCATGAGCAACCGCACCTACTACCATGACGTGGAGGTGGCGGCGATCCAAGCGATGCAAGAGGACGTAGCCTCGGCAATGCGGGTATTCGTTGGAAAAGCA
>JAZSKO010000145.1:0-3081 GCA_045534875.1 Eubacteriales bacterium
TCCTCCTTCAGCTCCTGCGTGTTCTGGTAGGAAAGCACGAAATACAAGCCTGCGCCGTTCTCGATTGCCTTCAAGAGCGCGTACTCTGCGTCGCCCTCCTCATTCAGAGGAGCGCCTGCAAACTGCACGTAGCCGTGCAGAACAGCGCCGATGAACGGAACCGATGCACTTGCCTTCACCTTGCGGCTGGAATCCAGATCCAAGTTCAGGATGTGGTCCACATACGCCCATGTGTAAGCGTTACCGCCGTCGGTCATGAGGGAGAAGTTTGCCTTCTGCATATCCTCAAAGGCCTTCATGGTGAATTCCTTACTGTCCTCGCGGTTGTAAGGATCGTCCTCATCAAAGTCGGAGTTCAGAGCGGTTCCGAGAGAACCAACCGACATCGAATTCAGACCGAACTTGCCGTATTTCTCCATCAGCTTCTCGTAGAACTTGTAGTAACGAGAGGGCGAAATCGCCAGCTGATAGAAGCTGATATACTTTTGCTGGGTTGCGCTGTACTGTCTGAGCGAGGTGTAGCGATTGTCGATGGTCTTGATCGCGTCCTTTTTCAGATTGAGGCTATCAAACGAGCCGTTCTCTCCGCAGTATGCGAAGTCGAAGTCGGGATAGAGTCCCAAATTCTTGTCCTCGGAGGTGTTGGTCGTGGTGGCCTTTTCAATCAGATCCTTGAATCCGGACTTGCCTCCAACCACCTTTTCCCACTTCACGGAGGACGGAATGGTTGCGTACATACCGCCGTTCGCAAAGCCGGTCAGCTTGAAGTTGATGTTGCGAGCTCCCAGAGTGGAAAGCTCATCGTACATGGTGGCAATGTTCTCGAAGGTGGTCAAGGGGGTCATGACGTTGACCGGGATGGTTGCGATGACCTGCTGCGTCTCCATTGCTCCGAAGACCTCCATGTAGAGAGGAATGTCCTTCTCTACCTCGTCCTCGGTCAAGGCGGTCAGCTTGCCCTGCGAGATCAGGTAATTGCGGTATGCGTCTGCCATTCCCAGCCAAGAAGCATCGTAATAGGTATAGGTGCTATCCGTTTCCTTTACGCTTTCTCCGATCTGTTCATCGCAGAGCATCTGATAGTGGATACGAATGTTACCCGTGTACTTACGGTTGGACACCACCGTCCACGTGCTACTACTGGTGACCGAAATCGAATCCATGATATCGTAGCTATCCTTCGGCTTCGGGTTGAAGAAGTTGCTCATGGTGGCGTAGTCACTCAAAACGCCTGCGAAGTAGGTCTCGATCTCACCCAAGGATTCGCCGGCCTCGATCACCGCCACATAGCCACGCTTGTAGGTCTTTTCCGTCAGAGGTTGGAGGATATCCACGCCATCCTGGGAAAGGAGCTTCTCGATCTCCTCGCGGGACTGTACCGTGCTGGAAACCACGATCTCGGGGTATTCCACCGTTCCGTAGCTTCCGGATGCGTCAAAGCCCGTGTAGGAGTAACCGTAGGTATAGATGGTCTCGGTTGCGACGGTTCCGTAAACGGGAACGCGGATCGCCTTCTGATAACCGCCCGATACCTCATGGTATGCGTAGTCGATTCCGTAGATCTTACTCCGTAGTGAGGTCTGTTTATTCAAATTGAAATCAAACAGAGATCCGGAGCCGTCGGGATAGAAGTTATATCCCTCGTTCTTGGTGTTTCCTGCGCCCATGTAAGGCAGGATGCTGAGGTTTTCCAGCGTGTAGGAGGAAGCGTTGTACTGCAAGCCGTTACAGGGCATACGAACCGAGAGTCCGTTATCGTCCAGCGTGTACTCCAACGCCAGCTTAAATACGGGATATTCCTCGTTCTCTGCCTCGTAGCCGGTGGTCTCATGGTCGATATCCATCTGCTCAAAGCTGTACGTGTCGGCACAGAAATCCTTGATGTATCCCTCTGCCTTGTTCAGCTCGACGGCCGTCATACTGGTATCGAACACGTAGATCGGCATTTCCTTCGTGATGGGATATGCCTTATACATAGCGTCCACAGCAGCTTGGGTATCCTCTTCATCGGGATCCTTCAACTGATAGTAGGTCAGGAACTGCTTGTAGTAGAAGTTATCCTCTGCGGTGGGCTCGGGAGTGGTGATGGAGGGAGCGGGAATGCCGCCGATCCATGTGTCACCTGCGATAACCGCCTCCAACAGGGGCTTCTTGATCAGCTCATCAAAGGAATCCACAGGGATCCATCTCGGAACCAGCTTGCGGAATTCCTCGCGTCCGATGGTGTACTCCACACGAACGCCACCCTTGATTCTGGAAACGTCGATCTGACCTCTCATGGCCGCATCGGCGAAGCTGTACAGGGTCTTGGTGGAGCCATTGTCCTCGAACTGAATGATGATCTGGGACATCAGGAGCTGCTCCTTGGTGCTTGCCTTACCGGACGAGAACATATCTGCGCCCTTGGAGCTTGCAACATCATAGGGGTTCGAGAACAGGAAGTTTCCGGATGCCGGCTCATAGAGCGCGACCTCTCCGCTGACTGCATCCACGTAGAGCTCGTATTTGTTGTTCTTCAACATCACGGTCATCGTGGCCAGCTTCTCTTCCGGGGTCTTGAACTTATTGGTTTGCAAATAGTACTTTGCAATCTTCTCCTCCGAGTTGGAATCATCCTCCTCTTTGGAGGCGATCGCCGCGCCAACTGTCAGCGTTGCCAACATCGACAGCGAGCCGAAGATCATCAGGACAGCTAAGAGTGTCGTGAGTATTCTTGTTTTGAATTTCATTCTGTTACCTCCTATCTGTCGTTAAATCCGATACTGGATCTCGGTGACGAGGTTGGTGACAAGGCTTACCAGCTTCGACAGCAGCATACTGAACAGCAGCACGATGAAGATGATGAATGCCATGGCAACGATCGTTCCGATGATGGTGATAAAGTTCTTGAACATGGAGTAATCGTGGGTCACCATCGTTCCGATCACGAGCAAGAAACCGACCCAAATGAAGGCCAGCGTTCCCACGAAGGTGATGATGGAAGCCTCGGTGGACGTTACCCAGTTGGAGATCAGCGTTGCGGGGATCACCATCAGGGGCAACGGAAGCAGCGAATAGCAGCTTGCCACGAAAATATCCTTA
>JAZSKO010000002.1:0-7887 GCA_045534875.1 Eubacteriales bacterium
CGCGCAGTTTTTGGCAAGCAAATCGTTCGGATAGACAAGGCAAAAAAGCGAAGCAATATGCAGATATTGCGAGATTTTTTGCCGATGGATAGACAACGAGTTGCTGTCAAAAACCTTATTGGTTCAATCCCATTTAGGCTATCTGCGGCGAGAACAGCTTGAACGCGGTTTCGGACATAACGTAAACATCCGATTTGTTTTTTCGTACCCCTCTGCTTGAAACAAAGCCATTTTCATCCAGCCCAACAAGAACGGCAGGCTTTCCCTTGATCAACACGATCACGATCTCATCGGTGCTTCGGCAAGGCTTGACCAAAAGCCTTTTTTCGGATGTAACGTGATAACTGATCGCGTAAAACTGCTCCCAATAGACAGCCCCATCCTCGTTGCAATGAATATGGGTTGCCTTGGTTGCAGTCTGTTTGGATTGATAGACTGTGTATGCTTGCCCTCTCATTGTAAACTGAATCGTTTTGAACAGATCATTCTCCGCCACGCATTGACCATGTTTTTTGTAGGCGGCATATACCGACAGCCGTTCTTCCTTGGCGCATTCCATAATGTCGCTCACGTCACAGTCGAGAGCAGAGCATATTCTGGCGATCGTATCCGTGGTTACGGTCTCATTCTTCGACAGCTTTGCCAAAACTCTGGAGCTGATCCCGGTGATCTCCATCAGATCGGTCTTGTTCATGCCTTTGTCAACTAACAATTTCCATAGTTTGCTGTAATCAATATACACATCTTCACCGCCTTTCTGATTATAGTATATCACAATGAGACAATAATGTCAATATTTATTTACAAAAGTAAAAATATTTTTTATGCTTTGGTTCTGTAAAGAGGGCAAATGCCCAAACTTCTCGGCTTTTTGTTTCCTTATATAAAAAATGTCCAAATCCCTTGACAAACCCCATGGAATATGATATAATTTGAGAATGATTCTCAAATTAAAAGGAAGATGATATGGAACGAAGGATCTATAAAACCGAAGGAAGGGAGCGGCTGGTGCAATTCCTTTTGCAGCACCCCGACCGTCAGTTCACCGCCGAGGAGCTCTGCGCCGAGCTCAACGGGAGCGCGGAAAAGGGAAAAAGCAGTGTCTACCGTCAGTTGTCTGCTCTTTGTCGGGAGGATGCCGTGCGCCGCTTTTCCAGTCAGGAGCGAGGATGCAACGTCTACCAATACGTTGCCACCGAGCGCGATTGCCGAAACCATTTCCATGCGAAATGCAGGCTTTGCGGCGTGATCGAGCATCTGGCCTGCGGCGATTCCTCGGAGTTCGCCGAGCATCTCATGGATGCCCACGGCTTTTCCATTGATTGCGGACAATCGGTGCTGTACGGCGTTTGCCGTCGGTGTCGGGACGAAAAAGGAGGACGGAACGCTTGAACGAGCTTTGGCATTTTGTGGGACACGTGCTGTGGCATGGTTTTTTGGACACGGTAAAGCTGCTCCCGTTTCTGTTTCTGACCTATCTGCTCATGGAGTTCTTGGAGCATCGCTCAGGCGACCTGACCGAACGGCTCCTGCGTCGCTCGGGCAAGATCGGGCCGCTTGTGGGAGGCCTCTTGGGGGCGGTTCCGCAGTGTGGCTTTTCGGCCGCCGCGTCGGGACTCTACGCGGGCAGGCTGATCACGGTCGGCACACTGCTGGCGGTCTATCTCTCCACCTCGGACGAAATGCTCCCCATCCTGATCGCGGGAGGCGGGAAGCCTCTGTTTTTGCTCGCGGTGCTGGGATGCAAGATCCTGATCGGTACAGCGGTTGGCTTCTTGGTGGATGGTGTTTTCCGTCTGGTAAACAAAAACAAGACGACAGAGGAGGATCCCATTCACGATCTCTGCGAGAGAGAGCGGTGCGCGTGCGGCGATCGGTTCGTCCTGTCGGCCTTGAAGCACACGCTCTACATCACCCTCTTTCTCTTCGCCGTCAATCTGATCCTCGGAGGGGCGGTTGAGCTGGTGGGAGAGGAAAGACTGGCAGGTTTCGTGTTGAACCGTCCCGTCTTGGGCAATCTCTTAGCGTCGGTCTTGGGGCTTATCCCGAACTGCGCCGCCTCGGTGGTGCTGACGGAATTGTACCTGTCGGACGTCATTCCCTTGGGCGCGATGCTCTCGGGACTTCTTGTAAACGCGGGCGTGGGAAGCATGGTACTGCTTCGCCAAAATCGCCCGATCCTCGATTCGATCCGCGTGCTTGTCATTCTGTGGACAGTGGGATTCTTGTCGGGACTTTTGGTGGATATCACCCCCGTTGGCGCATGGATCAGCGCCTTGCGGTGAAGCATATGTAAGAAAAAAAGGAAAAGAGAGAGGATACGAACATGACGAAGATTGATATTTTTTCCGGCTTTTTGGGAGCAGGAAAGACCACGTTGATCAAAAAGCTGTTGAAGGAGGCCTACGCCGGTGAGAAGCTGGTGCTGATCGAAAACGAGTTTGGCGAGATCGGCATCGACGGCGGCTTTATGCAGGACGCAGGCATTGAGGTGACCGAAATGAACAGCGGGTGCATCTGTTGCTCCTTGGTGGGAGATTTCGGAAAGGCGCTCCGAAAGGTGCTCGCGGAGTACGCACCCGACCGCATTCTGATCGAGCCGTCGGGTGTTGGAAAGCTCTCGGACATCATTCGCGCGGTGCAGGGCGTATCGGACGAGGATGTTCTTCTCAACGGCTTCACCACTGTGGCCGATGTGAACAAATGCAAGATGTATATGCGGAATTTCGGCGAGTTCTTCAATGACCAGATCGAGAACGCGGGCTGCATCGTGCTTTCCCACACCGACGGCGCGTCGGAAAAGAAGGTGGAGGAGGCGGTGGCTCTGCTTCGCCAGCACAATCCCACAGCCGTGATCGTCACCACCCCGTGGGGACAGCTCGACGGCAAACAGCTTCTCTCCGCCATGGAGCGTCGCGATACCATTGAAGAGGAGCTGGCGCGCTTGGAGCAGGATGCTCACCATCATCACCATCACCACCATCACCACGACGAGTGTGATGATCCCGATTGTGAGTGTCATCACGACCATGAGCATCACCACCATCACCACGACGAGTGTGACGATCCCGATTGCGAGTGTCATCACGACCATGAGCATCACCACCATCATCACGACGAGTGCGATGATCCCGATTGCGAGTGTCACCACGATCATGAGCATCACCATCATCACGACGAGTGTGATGATCCCGATTGCGAGTGTCATCACGACCATGAGCATCACCACCATCATCACGACGAGTGCGACGATCCCGATTGCGAGTGTCACCACGACCATGAGCATCACCACCATCATCACGATGAGTGTGACGATCCCGATTGCGAGTGTCACCATCACCACCATCATCACCACCACGCCGACGATGTCTTCGTGAGCTGGGGCGTGGAGACCACCAAGACCTTCTCCAAGCAGGAGCTTGCCGAGATCTTGGAGTCGCTCTTGGAGGAAAAGACCTATGGCATCGTCCTGCGCGCGAAGGGAATCGTGGCAGGCGAGGGCGGCGTTTGGTTGCATTTTGACTATATTCCCGGAGAGTCGAACATCCGCGAGGGCTCGGCCGGTATCATCGGTCGGATCTGCGTGATCGGCTCGAAGCTCGAAAAAGCCCTTCTTGCCGAGCGCTTCGGCGTGGAGAAGGCATAAAGGAGGAAGGATCACATGGCACAACGGATACCCGTCTATCTTTTCACAGGCTTTTTGGAGGGCGGAAAGACCCATATCATTCAGGAGTCGATGGAGGATGCGCGCTTCAATTCGGGCGAACGGACGTTGCTTCTCCAATGCGAGGAGGGTATCGAGGAGCTGGATCCCTCGCGCTTCTCGGGAAAGAACGTCTTTTTAGAGACCATCGAGAGCGAGGAGGAGATCAATCCGCAAAACCTGCAAGCCCTCGCCAAAAAGCACAAGGCCGACCGCGTGATCATCGAGTACAACGGTATGTGGATGCTCTCCACGCTCTATGAGAGAATGCCCGATAGCTGGGGCATCTATCAGGAAATGCTCTTCGCGGACGCCAACACCTTCCTTGCCTACAACGCCAATATGCGTCAGCTCATGGTGGATAAGCTCACCAACTGCGAAATGGTGGTGCTCAACCGTACGCCGAGCGAGATCGACAAGGAGGAGGTGCATCGCGTGATCCGATCGGTCTCGCGTCGCGCCGCCATCACCTACGATTATCCCGACGGACACATCGAATACGACGAGATCGAGGATCCGTTGCCCTTCGATCTGGACGCGCCTGTGGTGACGATCGAGGACGCCGATTACGCCGAGTTCTACCGCGATCTCTGTGAGGAGATGGAGAAATACGACGGAAAGGTCATCTCCTTCAAGGGGATCGTGGCAAGAGATCCGCAAATGCCCTCGAACTGCCTCTTGGCGGGACGGCACGTCATGACCTGCTGTGCCGATGACATCGCCTTCCATCCGCTGGTGTGTGTCTTTTCCAACCCCGTGGCTCTGAAAACGAGGGATTGGGTACAGCTTACGGGCAAGGTCAAGGTGGAAAAGCACAAGCTCTACCACGGCCCGGGTCCTGTCCTCTACGTGACCGAGTCAAAGATCACGACGCCTCCTGTGCAGGAAGTGGCAACCTTCTATTAAAAAGGAGAAAAGCGACAGACGAATTTCGTCTGTCGCTTTTGCTGTATCGAATCACGCCTTCGTTTTATACAGGCGGAAGGCATCCATCTTCCAATCGCGCTGTGCTCGTTTTGTCAGTAAAAAGGAGATTACCGAAAGGGCGCAAAGGAGCAAAACGGGAATCGGCATCGGCATGACGTAGTACGTCACGCTTGCCTCCAAGGAGAGGATGGAGCGGTAAAAGAGTTGCACAATGTAAGGGAAGCAGGCAGGGAGCAGGGGGAGCAGGCAAAAGATCACATAGAAGACCCGATTCGGAACGAGAATGCGATACACCCGCTTGGTGGTGTTGAGGGGCTTTGAGCCCTCGGTGGTGGGCGTCCACATCAAGACCCCCAAAAGAGCCGTAAACACGGCAAATACGGCGTAGAGGATCACGCTGATCCAAAACAGCACCCAAAATGCCAGTATCGTGTAGGCGAAGTAAAGATCCGACGGCGCGCCCTTGGCGTCACTCCCCAGAAACGGAGAGCAGGTGGCGAAGGCGTTGTCGAGAAGATCGAACAGGCTCATGTCACGGGAAAGCTCGGGGGTGCTTTCGAGCTGATAGGAGAAAAAGAAGTGAGGCAGGCAGGCCACCACCAAAAACAAAACGCCAAGGATCAGGGGCAACAGGTACGCCAAACGGATCCAAGGGATCGAGCGCGGGTTCATACGGGCTTCTCCCCGGCGAGCTTTCCCTCCATCAGGAAGGCCGCCTCCATATCGGCGCAAACCAAGGCGTAGGCCAAGGGGAACATCTCCAAGGCGCGTCCCACGTTTCCGGGATCCTCGGTCCCCGAAAAGCCCATGTGGTAGCGAATGGCAAAGGCCTCCTCGCGTGTCAGACGAAGGTAGGCGGAAACGATGTAAGCCGACTTCTCCCCGTGTCCGTAAGGGAGGGTGTCCTCAATGGTGTAGTAGGGAACGGTGGTCCATCTGCCGTTTTCATCCTTGACGTTGCGCGTGCCGACCTTATAGAAATTCACCTTGCAAATGTCATGCAGAAGCGCGACGATGGCGATCGACTCCTCACTGAATTCCAGCCCGTAGACCTCCTTCATGCGAGGACGGGCAAGAATATCGCACAGGCATTCGTAAACATTCAGGCTGTGCTCCAAAAGTCCTCCCTCGTAAGCCCCGTGATAGCGGGTACTGGCGGGAGCGGTAAAGAAATCCGAGCCGTTGGTGAGAAAATCAAGGAGCTTGTCTGCCCCCTCTCGGGTGATCTTTTCCTGAAAGATCTGTAAAAAGCGCTCTCGGTTTGTCATGGTCTGTATCCTTTCTTGCGTGTATTCCGTTCCTATTGTATCACGAAATTCGAAAAAAGTAAAGACGAAAATCAAAAAAAGTGAGAAAACCCTCCCCACGCCGCCAAACGCGAGAGAGGGGAGGGGATTGGATGGATCAGTCGCGCAGCTCGTGTCCCAAGGGATCGAGCGCCTTCAAGGCGAGACGGAGCGACTTGGCGGATTGCCGCAGACGGATGCCCTCGCCGTCGTCCAAGGGGATCTCCAAGACCTGACGGATGCCGCCGCGTCCCACCACGCAGGGAAGGCTCATATAAACGTCCTCAAGCCCGTAGTGACCGCTCACCAGAGCCGAGACGGGCAGGATGGTGCTTTCGTCATGCACGATGGCGGATACGATGCGCTTGATGGATTCGGCAACGCCGTAACAGCCGGCACCCTTCGCCTCCGCGATGCGGTAGGCACTCTCTTTTACTTGATGAAACAAACGGTCAAGTTGCATCGGATCGTAGCCCTTGGAGCTGCTTTCGCAGAAGCAAGCGAGATTCACGCCCGAGATGTTTGCCGAGCTCCAAACGGCAAGCTCGTTGTCCCCATGCTCCCCAATAAGGAAGGAATGCACGTTGCGGCTGTCCACTCCCAAGTGATGGCCAAGGAGCTGTTTGAGACGAGCGGTGTCCAGAACCGTTCCCGAGCCGATCACCCGAGCGGCAGGGTAGCCCGAGGCGCGGAAGGCAACGTAGGAAAGCAGATCCACGGGATCCGAGACCACAAGAAGGATCGCGGTCTGGTTGTAGATGGCGATGTTGTTCACGATCGAGCGAATGATCCGCGCATTGACGCGCGCCTGATCCAGGCGGCTCTCTCCCGTTCGTTGCCCCACACCGGCGGTCAGAATGATCACGCCGCAGTCGGCAAGATCCGAGTAGCCGCCCGCGTAGATCCGCATGGGTGTGTGAAAGGGAAGCCCGTGACGCAGATCGGCCGCCTCGCCCTCGGCCTTTTTGGTGTCGAGATCCAACAGGATCAATTCGGAAAACCATCCGGTCTGCATCAAGGTATAGGCGGTGGTCGCTCCCACGTGTCCACAACCGAGGATCCCGCATTTGCGGAGATTGTCGGGCGTCTCGGAAAAGGAATGGTCAAGACAGGTCTGTTCCATGTATTCATTCTCACTTTCGGCTTTTTGATAGTAGTATGCGCCGAAAAAAGAAAATAATCGAAGAAAAATTTGAAAAAGCTCTTGACAAATCCAAAAAATATGGTATACTTGTAAAGTAGTTTGCTTTACACCTGATGGAAACGCGGTGAGGATATGTTTGAAAAGAATCTTCAAATCGGCTTTTTGTTGGATTTTTACGGTGAGGTGCTCTCGGAGCGCAAGCGAACCGTATTGGATCTGTACTATAACAACGATCTTTCCCTTGCCGAGATCGCGGAGGAGATCGGGATCTCACGCCAAGGCGTGCGGGATCTGATCAAGAAGGCCGAGGAGGAATTGCGTTTCTATGAGGAAAAGCTGGGGCTGGCTCGGCGCAGTCAAACGGTGCAGCAGCAGGCGGAGCATCTTCTCGCCCTTTTGAGGGAATCGGGAGAGGATGGAGAGATCCGCCGAGCCGCAGAGGAGCTGGCAAGCTCGGTTCGCTGAATATCCAAGGAGAGGAGAGGGACGCGATGTTTGAAAGTCTCGGTGAAAAATTAGCCGGCGCGTTCAAGCGCTTTCGAAGCAAGGGAAAGCTGACGGAAGCCGACGTAAAGGCCGGAATGCGGGAGATCAAGCTGGCGCTCTTGGAGGCCGACGTAAACTTCAAGGTTGTACGGGAGTTTATTAAGATCGTGTCCGAAAGAGCGGTTGGCAGCGAGGTGCTCGAATCCCTGCTTCCCGCACAGCAGATCGTTAAGATAGTAAACGAAGAGCTCATCAAGCTGATGGGCAGCGAGTCAAGCAAGCTTGAGATAAGCCCGAAGCCACCGACGATCATTATGATGGTCGGTCTGCAGGGTGCCGGT
>JAZSKO010000136.1:0-9784 GCA_045534875.1 Eubacteriales bacterium
GGATAGCATCGCTTGCTCGGCACGATACGGTCGCATCTCGGTCGTCAGCTTCTACGAGAGAAACATCGACGATCTTCCCATCGACCCCTTGGTTCTGGGATGCCTTTCGATGGTCGGCGCGGCAGGACGGGACGGAAACTCCTCCGCCGTTTGCGAGATCATGCGAAAGAATCCCGTCAAGCTCACCCCCATCTTCACCCATCATATCCCCTTCGAGGATACCCTTGATATCTTCGAGCACGAGGAAAAGTACCACACGGATAAGATCAAAGCGATCATCACCTTTGATGCCTAAGAAAGGAAGAACACTACCATGGAAAAGAAAAAGCTACCGCCTCTTCAAGTCGACGTCGCGCAGGTCAAGCCCCTTGTGTTTGGACAGGAATACGAATCGAGAATGATCCTCGACCACGTGATCACGGGCAGAGACGACGTCATTCAGATCAACCACGGAACCGTGAAGGCAGGCTACGCCCTCGGCGGCGCGACCCACGAGGAGGACGAGATCTACTACATCCTCTCGGGCAAGGGAAAGCTCCAGCTCGATGAGAAGATCGTGGATATTGCGGGAGGGCAGGTCATCTTCATCCCCGCAGGCTGCTTCCACGCGCTCGATAACCGCGAGTCCGACGAGGATATGTGCATCCTCACCTTCTGGCGCGATTGGCGCTTCAACGACGCCTACGAAACGCGCGTCAAGCTCTGGGGCAAGTCCTTTAAAACGGTAGACGAGGACTGAATTTATATCGACAGCATTACGAAAAAAATATTTTTGAAAGGAAACATATAACCATGAGACCTCTGAACAAGTACATCGACCACACCAACCTCAAGCCCTTCGCCACCAAGGAGGACATCGAAAAGCTTTGCCGTGACGCGCGTGAGTGGGATTTCGCGTCGGTCTGCGTCAACCCCTGTGACATTCCCTTTGCCAAGGAGCTCTTGGCAGGTAGCGACGTCATGGTCTGCACCGTGATCGGATTCCCTCTCGGCAGAAACACCACCGCCGTCAAGGTGGCGGAGACCGAGGATGCCTACGCGCTCGGCTGTGACGAGTTCGATATGGTCATCAACGTCGGTAAGCTCAAGGACGGTTGCGCCGATTACGTGCGCGACGAGATCGCCGCTGTTGTCAAGGCCGCCAAGGGCAAGACCGTGAAGGTCATCATCGAAACGGGACTTCTCACCGACGAGGAAAAGGCTCTTGCCACTCGTTTGGCTTGCGAGGCAGGCGCGCATTTCGTGAAGACCTGCACGGGTGTTTCCGCAGGCGTTGCAACGGTTGAGGACATTCGCCTCATGAAGGCAAACCTCAGCGGCGATGTTGTGCTCAAAGCATCGGCAGGCATCCGCTCCTATGAGGACGCTAAGGCTCTGATCGACGCAGGCGCATCGCGTCTCGGCACCTCCGCAGGCATATCTATTATCACAAGTGCTCCCAAGAACTAACGAAAGGAGAACGCGTTATGGCAAAGGTCATAGGTCCGGGATCCCTGATCGTTGACGTTACCGGCTTCGCTCCCCATCTTCCGGTTGCGGGAGAGACCACGAAGGGCTCAACGCTTCGCTTCGGCCCGGGAGGAAAGGGAAGCAACCAAATGACGGCCGCGCACCGCGCAGGCGCAGAGGCAATGATCATCAGCCGTCGCGGAGACGACGTGCTGGGACAGATCCTCAAAAAGCACTATGCAACCGAGGGAATGAGCGAGACATATATCACGGTCGATCCCAACGGAGAAAGCGGAAGCGCGCTCATCGAGATCGACGAGAGCGACGCGCAAAACCGCATCATCGTCATCCTCGGAGCGAATGATTTTGTCACGGGCGACGACGTCCGCGCCGCAGAGGAGGATTTCGCCGATTGCGATGCCGTTCTGACGCAGTTTGAGACCAATCTGGAAGCTGTTTTTGCGGCCAAGGAGCTGGCGAAAAAGCACAACAAGCCCTTCATTCTCAACCCTGCGCCCTATGTTGACGTGCCCGAGGGCTTCCTCAACGGCATTGATTACATCACCCCCAACGAAACCGAGGCCGAGCAGTTCACGGGCGTCAAGGTCGACAGTATCGAGGGATGCCGTGCCGCGGCCGCGAAATTCTTTGAGATGGGTGTGAAGAACGTGGTGATCACGCTGGGCGTTCGCGGCGTGTATTTCAGCGACGGCGTTACCGAGATCACCGTTCCCTCCATCAAGGTCAAGGCCGTGGAAACGACGGGAGCAGGGGATGCCTTCAACGGAGGCTTTTCCACCGCGATCGCGGAGGGAAGACCTGTGGACGTGGCGCTCAAATTCGCCACCTGCACCTCGGCCATCTCGGTCACAAGACTTGGCTCGTCTCCCTCGATGCCGTACCGTCACGAGATTTTAGCACTTCTCGAAAAGGAATTTGGGATCACCCTGTAAGGAGGCGGCGTCTTGGATTTTCTGGATAGCTTTTTGGCGGTCGCTCAAAAGGTTGGGCTTCTGTTCATCATCATCGCGTTGGGATTCCTCTGTCAAAAGATTCGGATCCTGACCGAGGAAGCCAACAAATGCATGGCGGATATCGTGATGTATTTCGTCACGCCCTGCGTCATCATCAATGCGTTCAGCACAACGGTCTACACCAAGGAAGAGCTCTTGGGGATCCTGAAAAACATCGGTATCGTTGCCATCGTGGCGGTGCTTTTGCACGTGTTCATGATCCTCTCGGTCTACCTGATCTTCCGCTTTGGCGACGAGAATCGGCGACGCGTGATGCGATTTGCGGCGGTCTTTTCCAACGCGGGCTTCATCGCGCTCCCCTTGGCGCAGGCTTTGATCGACACCCCCGAATGTCATGAGGGCGCGCTCTATGCGGCGGTCTTCCTCGCCGTGTTCAACATCGCGCTCTGGACATCGCTATTTGTAGATTGGAATGGGTGGCAGCAGCCAGTAGACTGTGTGAAGATCCTGTTCAATCCGGGTATCATCGGCGTGCTCATTGGTCTGTTCCTCTTCACCTCGCCGCTCTATGTTCATGTCGGGGAAACGGCAGGGATTCGACTGCCCGCGCTGATCACCGACGCCCTGTCGGCACTCTCCGCGCTCAATCTTCCGCTCCCCATGCTCATGGTGGGCTATTACCTCGGCAAGGCAGATCTTTTGGCGGCCTTCCGCGACGGATGGTCGTATTTCTGCATGGCTATGCGGTTGGTCGTGTACCCCTTGCTCCTGCTCGGCGTGTTGTATCTGTGCGGCGTGAGAGGAAACGTCCTGACGGTTCTGGTCATCGGAGCGAGCGCGCCCGTGGGCGCGACGACCACGATCTTTTCGGCAAAGTTCAACCGAAACACCGAGCTTTCGGTGCGGCTCGTGTCGCTTTCCACGATCCTGTCCATGGTCACCATGCCGCTCATCGTCGGATTGACGCAAATGATCGCTTAAAAGGAAATACAAGCAAAAGGAGAATCTCCCATCTCGGGGCGTTCTCCTTTTTGTTTTTTTCTAAAATAAAAATGGGAAATCCGTTGCTTTTTTGGGTAGTGCGTGGTATAATAGGAGCGCTTGAAGACACTTTTTCGGAGGACCCTGTATGCAATCCTACAAACGAACCCTGTTTGCTTGCTATTTTGCAAACATCGCCATGGCGGTGGCCTTTGTTTTGCCGTCCATGCTGTTCGTCACCTTTCATGAGACCTACGGCATTTCCTATACGCTTCTGGGAACGCTGGTGCTGGTCAATTTCACCACCCAGCTTCTGATCGACCTTGTTTTCACCTTCTTTTCACGCTTTTTCAATCTGAGAAAGACCGTGATCGTCATGCCGATCCTCACCTCGATCGGTCTGATCCTCTACGCTGTTTTGCCCATGCTGTTCCCTCAATACGCCTACATCGGGTTTGTTTTGGGAACGGTCGTGTTCTCGGTGGCGGCAGGACTTTGCGAGGTCTTGGTCAGCCCCATCGTGGCGGCGATCCCCTCGGAGCATCCCGAAAAGGCCATGAGCCTCCTTCATTCGCTCTACGGCTGGGGCGTGCTTTTGGCAGTTCTCGTCAGCACGGTCTTCTTCCTTTTGTTCGGAACGGAAAACTGGATGTATCTCACCCTCCTGTTCGCCATTCCGCCGCTCGTCACATCGGTGCTGTTTTATCTTTCTCCCATGCCCGATATGAGTCTTTCCTCCGCAGAGGGGAAGGGAACGCGCACGAATTGGAAGGCGCTGGGGGCATTTGCTCTGTGCATTTTCTTTGGAGGCGCGGCAGAGACCTGTATGACCAACTGGATCTCGGGCTTCATGGAGATCGGTCTCGGCATTCCCAAGGCGGTGGGAGACGTGGCAGGCCTTGCCCTGTTCGCCTTCTTGTTGGCTATGACGCGTGTGGCGTATGCCAAATTCTCGCCTGACATCACCAAAACGATTCTTGTTGGTATGGTGGGAGCGGCGATCTGCTACCCCTTGGTCGCACTCTCGGGGAACGCCGTGATCTCCTTTTGCGCCTGTGTGGCAACGGGGATCTTTACCGCCATGCTCTGGCCGGGAACGCTGATCCTCATGGAGGAAAAGCTACCGGCGGTGGGCGTTGCGGCGTATGCCCTCATGGCGGCGGCAGGCGACTCCGGCGCGTCGGTCGGACCACAGCTTTTGGGAATTGTGGTGGATAAGGTGACGGGGAGTGCGTGGGCGGTCGAGCTCAGCCTGCGTCACGGTATGACCGTCGAGGAGCTTTCCATGAAGGCGGGGATGCTTTTCACCACCATCTTCCCCCTCTTGGGCATTGTGGTGATCGTTTCCATCATGGTCTTTTACAACAAAAAGAAGAAGCGGGAGCAGAAAAAATCCTGACGAGAAGCCATTTCTGTATTGAAAATAGAGAGAAAATATGATATAATGAAAGCAGAGGGGTATGATCCCCGACCAGCAAAAGGAGAAACATGATGAAAAAACCTGTTTGGAGATCGCTCACCGTCAAGTCAAACGGCAAGGAAGCCATGTCTGCCGCAGAGCAGATCAAGCTGACCTATCAAGAGCTTGATCGTGGGTATGCCTGCTATGTCAGCGCGTCCTGCGAGGGGGGCTTTGATCCGGACGAGGCCATTCGCCTGCTTCCCGAGCAGGAGGATACCGCCACCTACGTTGCCATTCAAAATCATTCACCCTTCTGGTGCAGTCCCTTTTTCGGAGAGAGTCTGTGTCAGCTTCCCAAAAAGGTGCAGGAGCTTCTCATCCAAACGGAGGAGGGATACATCTGCTATCTTCCCATCTGTGACGATACCTTCAAGACCGTTATTCGCGGAGGAGAGGAGGGCTTTTCCTTCGTTCTCTACGCAAACGATTCCAAGGTAACGGCTTGTCGGGAGCAGTTGGCCTACGTCTGCATGGAGGGGAAGGATCCCTTGGCTCTCTTGAAGGCAACAGCCCGGGCGGCGGCAGAGCTGCTTGACAACGGGCTGGCTCTGCGTGAGACGAAGACGCTCCCCGAGCCGCTTTCCTACCTCGGCTGGTGCTCATGGAACGCCTTTCTGTTCCGCGTCAACCACGCGGGCATGGTGCAAAAGGCAAAGGAATTCCAAGAGAAGGGAATTCCCGTAAAATTTGCTATTTTTGACGATATGTGGGCGAAGGTTCCCGAATTGAACACCGTTTCCTTCGATTCCAAGGGATTTCAAGAGGCGCACCGAAGCCGTTTGGTCCGCTTTGAGGGGGATGAGACTCGCTTCCCCCGTGGCATGAAGGCGGCGGTGGCCGATCTGAAAGCCGCCGGAATTCCTTACGCCGGCATCTGGTTCCCGACCACGGGCTACTGGGCAGGCTTGGATCCGAACGGCGAGGAGGCCGCGCATTTCAAGGGAGATCTGACCGAGACCCCGCACGCCACCTTCTATCCGAATATGCCCACCCTCTGCGTGTCTCCCACGAAGGAAAGCGCGGCTCGCTATTTCGACGATCTTTGCGGACGCGTAAAGGATTGGGGCGTGGATTTTGTGAAGATCGACAACCAAGGCTTCCATCAGATCTACCGTGAGGTGGCCCCCATCGGACAGAGCGCCAGAGCCATTCAGACCGGCATCGACCGCGCCACCGATACGCATTTCAGCGGCGCGCTCATCAACTGTATGGGAATGCCCTCGGAATGTATGTTCAACCGCACGAGCGCGGTGAGCCGTTGCTCCGACGATTTCGTTCCCGAGAGCCGAGAGTGGTTCGCCAAGAATATCCTGCAATGCTCCTACAACGGCATTTTGCAGGGACAGTATTACATCAACGACTGGGATATGTGGTGGTCGGATGACGAGCAGGCGGCCAAGAATAGCCTCTGCCGCGCCATCAGCGGAGGACCGATCTACGTCAGCGACGAATTAGACCGTTCCCGCGCCGAGCAGTTTCGACCGCTGTGCTTGAAGGACGGTCGCATCCTGCTCTGCGACGAGAGCGCAACCCCCACCGCCGATTGTCTGATCGGAGATCCCACCAAGAGCGGTAAGATCTTCAAGATCCGCAATCGCATGGGTAAGAACGGTCTTTTGGCGGCCTTCGATATCGACGCGCAAAACGCGGGTGTCCTTGGCGCGGTGTCTGCCGAGGATACGGGGATCGAGCAGGGAGATCACGTCTACTATGAGTATTTCACGGGAGCGTGCGGTTGTCTGAACGCAGGGGAGAGCCTGTCGCTCGCCCTTTCGGATAACGACGATTTCCGTCTTTACACCTTTGCTCCCAAGCAGGGAGAGATCGTTCCGCTCGGCCGATTGGATCTTTACATGGGCATCGGAGCGGTGTCCTCTTGGGACGGTAAGGAGCTGATCCTTGCCGAGGGAGGCAAGCTCGGCTTCTATTCCGAGAGGCTAATCACCGTCAGCGACGGAGAAAGGGTCTATCCCACCGAGCGTCAGGGAAGCCTGACGGTCGTCGAGGTCGATGCCTCGGTTCGTCGCCTGACCGTCACCCTCTAATGTAACAGAAAGGGGAATCCTATGAATCAGGAATTGTATCAATACTATATTTTGGATCGTACGCATCGCGGTCTTCGCCGTTCGCTCGACCGTGACCTTGCCCGTGAATACAGCGAGGCAGGCCTTTCCTTTGAGGAGAGAATGACGCGCCGCTTTGAGTTGCTCACCTCCTTGGAAACGCCGATCATTCATCCCCGTGAGCAGATCGTTCTGTTGAGAACCGTCCAAAATCTGCCCGACGTGCTCACCGAGGGGGAGTGGGAGGAGCAGCGCGCGCAGTACCATATCCATGAGTTGGGCTACGTCTCCAACCTTTGCCCCAACTATGCCGAAACCATCGCCCAAGGACTTCTCGAAAGACGGGAAAATGCTACCCCCGCGCAGGTACGTATGATCGACGCCATCCTCGACCTCTGCGACCGCTATCGCGAGGAGGCCGCGCGGATGGGACGAGAGGATCTGGTCGAGATCCTGACACGCATCCCGCGAAACGGTGCTCAGACCCTGCGCGAGGCGTTGCAGTTCTTCCGCATCCTGCACTATTCGCTTTGGTTGGAGGGTGACTATCACAACACGGTCGGTCGCTTCGACCAATATATGCTTCCGTATCTGAACCGCGACATCGCCGAGGGACGGCTCAACCGAGAGAGCGCCTTGGAGCTGGTGGAGGATTTCTTCCTCTCCTTCAACAAGGACAGCGACCTCTACGTTGGCGTCCAGCAGGGCGACAACGGACAGAGCATGGTGCTGGGAGGACGCCTGCCCGACGGCTCGGACGGCTTCAATCTTCTCTCCGAGCTTTGCTTGGAGGCCAGCCGCAACCTGCGCCTGATCGACCCCAAGATCAACCTTCGCGTTTCTAAGAATACCCCCCTGTCGGTTTACGAAAAGGGAACCGAGCTGACCAAGGTCGGCCTCGGATTTCCGCAGTATTCCAATGATGATGTCGTCATCGACGGCTTGATCCGTATGGGCTATGAGCCGCAGGACGCCGTGAACTATTTGGTTGCCGCCTGCTGGGAGTTCATCATTCCCGGGGTGGGCGACGACATTGCCAACATCGGCGCGGTCAATCTCCCCATGCTGGCGGATCGCGCCATCCGCGCCTATCTGCCGCACGGCGAGCGCTTTGAGGGATTGGTCGATGCCTTCCGCGCGGAGGTGTCTGCGGAATGCGATCGGATCACGGGCGAGGAAAAGCCGGTCTGGTTCGTCCCCTCTCCCTTCATGGATCTGTTGCGCGACGGCAGAAAGTATCGCAATTTCGGTCTGCACGGCTGTGGAGCGGCGGTCGCCGCCGACGAGCTGGCGGCTGTCGGGCGGTATGTGTTTGAGGAAAAGACCGTCACGCCCGAACGCTTGATCGAGGCGATGGATCACAACTTTGAAAACGACCCCGAGCTGCTTCATTTGCTTCGCTTTGAAGCCCCCAAGGCAGGAACGGGAGATGCGAACGGAACGGCGGCCTTGGGGATCGTTCTGGATGCCTTTGCCGATGCCTTGGAGGGAAAGAAAAACCTCTATGGCGGCGTGTGGAGAGCTGGAACAGGCTCGGCCATGTTCTATCTGTGGTATGCCCGTGAGCTTGGCGCGACCGCCGACGGTCGGCGGGCAGGTGAGCCCTTCGGAACGAATTTCTCGCCCAGCCTCTTTGCCAAGATCCCGGGACCCGTCACGGTCATCGACGCCTTCACCGAGCGTCCCATGGAGCGGAACATGAACGGAGGGCCCCTCACCTTGGAATTTGCGGGAAGAGTGTTCCACGATCCCGAAAGCATGCGGAAGGTGGCAAAGCTCATTCAGTATTTCGTGCAACGGGGTGGGCATCAGCTTCAGCTCAACGCCGTTGACCCCGACACCATGCGACGGGCGCAGAAGGATCCCGATTCCTATCGTCAGCTCGTAGTGCGTATCTGGGGATGGTCGGCCTATTTCGTAGAGCTGGATCGCGACTTCCAGGATCACGTTCTGGCGCGTCAGGAATACGTGGTTTGAGAAGGGTGACGGCATGAAGGGGCTGATCTTTGATATCAAGGAGTTCGCCCTCCACGACGGCGAGGGGATCCGAACCACCGTCTTTTTGAAGGGGTGTCCCTTGCGGTGTGTTTGGTGTCACAATCCCGAGGGCTTGCGAAGGGAAAGAGAATTGTACCTCAAACAGAAGGGGTGTCTTTCCTGTGGGCTCTGTCGGCGTCCCTGCAACCATCCCGACTGTCAGGGGCTTGGACGTTGCTTGCACATTTGTCCCATGGATCTGGTGAGCGCGGCGGGCGAGGAATGGGAAAGCCAAGCCTTGGCCGATCGCTTACTGAATCAGGCAGACTTCCTTTCGTCGATGGGAGGGGGCGTGACGCTGTCGGGCGGCGAGCCACTCTTGCAGGCGGATTTCTGCGTGGAGCTTTTGGAGGCGATGAGAGGGAGGGTACACCTCACCATCGAGACCTCTGGCTACGCCGATCCCGAGACCTTTGCCCGTGTGATCGCTCTGTGCGACATGGTCTACATGGATCTGAAAATAGCCGATCGGGAGGCGCATCTGCGCTACACGGGAGTGTCGAACGAGAGGATCCTTACAAACGCGAGCTATCTGCAAGCAAGCGGAAAGCCGCACGTCTTCCGCACACCACTGATCCCGGGGATCACGGATAGCGAGGAAAACCTTACCGCGATCGAGCGGTTGGTTGGAGAGAGCGCGTGGGAAAAGCTGGACTACAATCCCTTAGCCCCTGCCAAATATCCCTCGGTGGGCAGAGAATTTTACGAGCCCCTGCGGAACAGAAAAATGAATTAAGACATAAGAGAGCCGATGCGAACGCATCGGCTCTCTTTTAAAAGTTTCGGTCAAGCCTTTTCAAAGGCTTGCGCGGTGGAGG
>JAZSKO010000105.1:0-2535 GCA_045534875.1 Eubacteriales bacterium
CCCTCCTCGCCCGTCGCAACGGGCGAAACTCCCCAAACGGCGCTTTTCTTTTTGGAGCTTTTTCTTTTGCGCCTACATGGTCAAAAGAAAAAGCGACTAAGGAAGTTGATTTTGCAAAAATCTGTTCTGTTTTTAACGACATAAATCCCCTCGGCCACTTTTTCTTTGACACCAGTGGCCCAAAGAAAAAGGTAGCAAAAAGAAACGCCAAGGGTTATTTCGCCCGTTGCGACGGGCGAGGAGGGCTCCGCCCCTCCACCCCGCAAGCCTTTGAAAAGGCTTGACCGAAACTTTCAATAGGGGGCGTGCGGAGAGTTTTAACTGTCTTTTTCTCATCTTTTAGAAAGGAGAGCCTATGCCAACCAAAAAACGATACCTCTTTCGTTACCTGCTGATAGCCCTGGTGTTCTGCACCGTTTGCGTGGTCTACGTTGGCAGGCTCTTTTATATTCAAATCGCCGGCCGCGATGCCGCCTATGATGACGGTACCACCACCCTCACCGTTAAGCTCCCCGCCGTTCGCGGCGAGATCCTCGACCGCAACGGCTCTCCCCTCGTCTCCAATCGCTATTCCTACGATATGGAGCTATCCTACCTCTCCCTCTCCATCATGAGCCCCTCCGAAACCAATACCGCCTACCTCCGCCTCATGGAAGCCCTCGACGCGTGCGGCGTCACCCCCTCCTTCCAAAAGGCGCACTTCCCCTTCGTTGGCTCATACCCCGACTATGCCTTCTCCCCCGACGCCCAAAGCACCGATACCGCCGTCGGCTATCGCCTCGCCCGTATCCTTAAAGCCAAGGGCATGAAGGCCGATTCCTCGGTGTCCGATATCGTCAATGACTATGTCGATACCTACCGCCTCTCCGAATTGGATGACAGCGGTCTCCCCCTCTACTCCAACTATGAAATCGACCGTCTCCTTCGTCTCCGCTACGATATGGACGTGATGCAATTCAATCTCCATAATAACTATACCTTCGTCGAAAACGCCGATATCGCTCTGATGACCTACGTCAAGGAAATGAGCCTCCCCGGCGTCACCTTTGCCGTCAACGCCGAGCGCGTTTATAACTATCCCGGCTACGCCTCCCATATCCTGGGAAGCGTTGGCCCGATCTACGCCGAGGAATGGGACTACTACAATGAGCAGGGCTATCCCATGAACGCCATCGTTGGAAAATCCGGATGCGAGGCCGCCTTCGAGGAATACCTCAGAGGCACCGACGGCGAGATGAAGGTCACCGTCGACGCGGCAGGAAACGTCCTGCGCTCCGAGCTTCTTTCCCCTGCCGTTTCGGGGAAGGACGTCTACCTCACCATCGACATCCGCTTGCAGATCGCCGCAGAGGATGGGCTTGCCGAGAACGTGGAATACGTCAATCGAAACGACGCCGACGCCGTGGAGGGCTTCCCCTCGGATTCGGGAGCGGCGGTCGTGATGGATCCCTCCACCTTCGAGATCCTTGCCATTGCGTCCTATCCGTCCTATGATCTGTCCACCTTCAACGCCGACTATTCGTCCTTGGCCTCCAACATGGCAAGACCCCTTGCCAACCGAGCCCTGCGCGAGACCTACGCCCCCGGCTCGACCTTCAAGCCCGGCATGGCTCTGATCGGCTTGGAGGAGGGGATCGTCAAGGCCGACACCACCCTTCCCTGCTCGGGTCAGTTTACAAAGCTGGGAGGCGGCTATCAGCCCAAATGCTTCACCCATCCGCACGCGACCTCGCGTCTGACCGTGACGCAAGCGATCGTGGATTCCTGCAACTGCTACTTCTATGAGCTGGGCTATCAGCTCCCCATCTCCACCATTGACAAGTACATGGCGAAGCTGGGCTTTGGCCGCGCCACGGGGATCGAGCTTGGCGAGGCGGTGGGCGTTTTGGCGGGAGAGAGCGGAAGCTACACGGGAGAATGGACGGTAACGGGAACGGTGCAGGCCGCGATCGGGCAATCCGAAACGCGAGCCACGCCGATCCAGCTCTGCTCCTACATTTCAGCGCTCTCGAACGGAGGAACGCGCTACGCGGCGCATCTTTTGCATCGGGTATCGGCCTACGGCGTGGACGAGCCGATCTACACAGACGAGGGCTTGCTTGCCACGCCGCTTGACACCCTCACCATGACAGCCGACGCCAAGGAGACGGTTCTTTCGGCGATGGGGCAGATGGTGAGCAATTCGGTCAGAGCAAGACAATTCCTTACGGAATCGGGGGTTGACTACCGATTGGTGAAGGGAAAGACGGGAACGGCGCAGTTTGACCGATATGTAACCGACGAAGCGACGGGAGAGGTTGTGAAGAAGGAGCTGACGAACGCGCTGTTTGTGAGCCTATATGGAGAGGACGAGAACGGGATACCGGAGCTTGCGGTATCGGTTGTGATCGAGAAGGCGTCGTCGGGAACGTATGCGACGATGACAGCAGCGCGTATCTACGGCGCGTGGGAGGACATGAACGAATAACAACCGTTTATAAACGGGTTTGCCCACCCTGTTCGCACAAACCCCGTGGTTAAAGTTTTGATCAAACT
>JAZSKO010000137.1:0-5756 GCA_045534875.1 Eubacteriales bacterium
TGGGACCGTGCCCCCGACGGCAAGGAGTTTTGGGTTCTTTCCCCCGACACGACCCTCACCCCCGCTCGCTTCGGTCTTCCCGAGCCGCCGCACGACGCGCCCCTCTGCCCCATGACCGAGCGCACCCTCTGCGTGCTTCCCGGGCTGAGCTTTGACCGCGAGGGCAACCGATTGGGCTACGGAAAGGGCTATTACGACTATTTCCTGTCCGATTTCCCCGGAAAAACGGTGGGAGCGGTCTACGAAAAGCTGATGACGCCCTCCCTTCCAAAGGAATCGCACGACCGTCCCGTGGATCTGCTCATCACGGAAAACGGTCTGATCGACGCCACCGCCAACCGCCCAAAGGAGCAAACGCCCCCGAAAAAACCGAGAGGGGAGCGCATTTGGAGCGCGATCCAAGGCTTTTTTTCGCCGGTCGTGCATCTGTTCTCGCAACGAAAGGACGAAGCCGCCACCCCCTTGCAAGACGAAGCGGTCGCCGCTCTGCCAGAGCCGCGTCACGCCCCCGTTGTCCTGACGCTGGTGATCTTGTCGCTGTTGCTGATCCTGCGCCTGTTGGATCCCCTCATAGCAGGGAGCGCAAATACGTATTTTCTCACGCCGCTTTTTCAGCTTTTGGTCTTTGGTCTGCCGCTTGGCATCTATCTGCGGTGGCACGGAGGGCTTGGCGTCAAGCGTCTGCGTCTGCGACCGGTTCGCCCTGAGCATATCTGGTTTTGCGTCTGCCTGTTGATCGTGATGATCCTCGGAAGCCTGCTTTTGAGCATCCTGACGGGTGGGATCGACGCCCTCAGCGGCAACTTTACCCTCTACAACACCTTCGTGGCGCGTACCGACGGAAGCGTTTGGAAGACGCTGTTGGTGATCGTCACCTACGCGCTTTTGCCTGCTCTTTGCGAGGAGCCGATCTTTCGCGGCGTGATGATCGCCGAATACGAATCGGCAGGCGTGGGAGCCTCGGTCTTCATCAGCGCGCTCTTTTTCGCCTTCCTGCACGCCTCGTTCCCTCTGTTTTTGAACTACCTCTTTCTGGGGCTCTTGCTGTCGCTGTCGCTCTACGCCACCCGCTCGTTGCTCGCCCCGGTTTTGCTCCATCTGCTCTATAATCTGTTTTGCCTGTTCGGTCAGCCCTACCTCTCGGCCTTCTATGTGCGGTCGGGAAGCCATGAGATCTTTCTGTTCTGTCTGATCGTGCTGTTCCTTTTGTTCGCCGCGTTTCTGTCGGGCGAGGCAAGAAAGATCTACCATCTCTACGCGAAAGCAAACCTGACCTCCGATCACGCCCCCGTCGTGCCGCTTCGGCAGTACCCACGACGCATCCTGCGCGTCTTGTTCTCGCCTGCCACGGCGGTCTTGCTCGTTCTTTGGCTGACGGCGGCGATCTTGGATCTGGTCTTATAACATCTTCCGAAAGGACACCCCCATGGATATCAAGCAAGAATCCCTCAAAAAGCACTACGAATGGCAAGGAAAGATCGAGGTGATCTCCCGTTGCCGAATTCAAGACCGCACCGACCTCTCGCTCGCCTACACCCCCGGCGTGGCCGAGCCCTGCTTGGAGATCGAGCGCGACCCCTCCCTCTCCTTTTCCCTGACGAGAAGGAGCAATCTGGTAGCGGTGATCACCGACGGAACGGCGGTTTTGGGGCTTGGCGACATCGGCCCTGCCGCGGGAATGCCCGTGATGGAGGGAAAATGCGCCCTGTTCAAGGAATTTGCCAATGTGGACGCCTTCCCCCTTTGCATCAAATCGAAGGACACCGACGAGCTGGTTCGCACCATCTATCTGCTTTCGGACAGCTTTGGCGGCATCAATTTGGAGGACATCGCCGCTCCCCGTTGCTTTGAGATCGAGCGACGCTTGCAGGAGCTCTGCGACATTCCCGTCTTTCACGACGATCAGCACGGCACGGCCATCGTGGTGGCGGCGGCTCTGATCAACGCCTTGAAGCTGGTGAAAAAGGAGCTTTCCTCGGTACGTGTGGTGATCAACGGGGCAGGCTCGGCCGGTTGCGCCATCGCGCAACACCTCTTGGACGTTGGCGTGAAAGACCTGACACTGGTGGATCGCTTCGGTATTCTCTGCCGTGGGATGGAGGGACTCAACCCCGCGCATGAGCGACTTGCAGCCGTCACCAACCACGCCCTGTTGCAAGGCGATCTCGCCACCGCGATGCGCGGAGCCGACGTTTTCATCGGCGTTTCCGCCCCGAACGTGGTAAGCGAGGACATGGTGCGCTCAATGGCATCCGACGCCATCGTGTTCCCGATGGCAAACCCGACCCCCGAGATCCTTCCCGAGAGGGCGCTTGCCGCAGGAGCGCGGATCGTGGGAACGGGACGCTCGGACTACCCCAATCAGATCAACAACGTCCTCGCCTTCCCCGGCATTTTCCGAGGGGCGCTCGATTGTCGCGCGTCGTGCATCAATCGCGAGATGAAAATGGCGGCCTCGTTTGCTCTGGCCTCACTGATCTCCGAGGACGCATTGAGCGAGGAGAACATCATCGTCTCGGCCTTGGACAAGACCGTTGCCCCCGCCGTAGCAAAGGCGGTGATGGAAGCCGCACGCAAAACAGGGGTCGCGAGAATTTGACAGACGAAATCGATCGCATACAGGAAAAAACCCTTACAAAAAGGAGGGATCTATATGATACGATTGACGATAGACACCTATTTGGATCAGCATGGCATCACGCGATATGAATTAGCCAAACGAACCGATGTGAAATTTCAAACGATCGACCGTTACTATAAGAACCGCGTGGTTCGCTATGATAGCTTTATTTTAGACCGCATCTGCGCCGCCTTGGAATGTGATCTTTCAGACATTATGGAATACGTGAAGGACGAGGCAGAGTCCTCAACCTCACACTAAACGCTTGCAACCAAATCGAAAAGCCGATGGCTTTTGCAGGATACCCTCAACCGAGTATCTCGCAAAGCCATCGGCTTTTTCTATTCTATGTGAGCAAATCCTTGTTAGCTGATATGCTCCGGTTTTTTCTCCAAGGTGGTTCTTCTCCGCTCGCGCTTGCGCTCCTCGATGGTCAAGCCGTCCATGCTTACCTCGGCACAGCCCGCTCTTCCGCAGAAGAAAAGCTGACGGCGGATGCGTCGGAGCATGTACTCGTTCTCCACCGAAAGGATCGTCTTTTCCTCGCGACGTCCCAACCCGAACGCGCCAAATCGCAGTTACTAACACCCACCAACCATCTTTACTCAGTTATACTCCATCCACTTTGGCATATATCTTTCAAGTGTGAAATCACCATCCACCTTGGCAAGTGTTTCAATCTGTTCTGGGCTGGCCCAAAGCGAGACGACAAAACCAAGGGTTGCTGTGGAATTTATTTGCCAATTTTCCTCAGGGATCTCTACCTCATAAGCTCTTTCATAGATTTTTCGCAAGGTTGCTTCATCCGCATTATTAATTCTGATGCGATATTTTTCCTCCTTTCGGCATTCCATATCCTTGGTAGTTGGCAAAAACACCCCCTCGCTCACCTTTTTCGTCCACTCCTCGTCAGAACTTTCCCATTTTTCCTGCAAGGCAAGCATTGCAGGCGTGTGGGGGATAATATTAGGGTTCACAGGTTCAGATGGCGTTTCAACGAGTCCTTCCTCGGTTGGCGCTGGGGCTTCCGTTGGTACACTCTCGGTCGTGCCTGCACCGCTTTGCCCGCTTGGCATGCAGGAGGCAAGCGGCAACAGCATCGCCGTCATCAGCAACACGGCGAGCAGGCTCAAGATCCATTTGTTTTTCATGGCTACTCTCCTTTCGTTTATCAAAAAAGTGGTCGTTTTTGTTTCGGTTCGGCTTATTTGTTCATTGGATTCGCCTCCTTCCTCTTGTGTCCTCGTCTTTTTTCGACACAGTTCATCGTGAAAATAAGCAAACCGCTCCCAAGGACGGTCGCCTTGAAAGCGGGTTCTCTATGTTTGCTTTTTCTCTGCGATCCGTCTTTTGCGGACACTTCTCCACTTACAGTATAGCATACACCCCTATGGTGTGTCAATCGTTACTTTTGCCAAACTTGGTTTCCTTATTTTGGTAATCTGTTACAAAAGACCGAGCAAGCATTGGTTTCCGCTTGCTCGGTCTCTGATTTTATCTTCCGTGTGGACGTTTGTTAGCTGATATGCTCCGGCGTTTTCTCCAGGGTGGTTCTTCTCCGCTCGCGCTTGCGCTCCTCGATGGTCAAGCCGTCCATGCGTACCTCGGCACAGCCCGCGCTTCCGCAGAAGAAAAGCTGACGGCGGATGCGTCGGAGCATGTACTCGTTCTCCACCGAAATGATCGTCTTTTCCTCGCGACGTCCCAGCCCGAACGCGCCAAATCGCAGACGCTTGACCGAATGGGGGAGCTTCACAAGCTCCAGCGAGGGGGTGTTGGAAAAGGCGCGGCGACCGATCTCGGTCACGCCCAGCCCGATCTCCACCGTCTCCAAGCGCACGCATCCTCGGAACGCCGAGCCGCCCACGCGCGCCACCCCCTCGGGGAGCGTGATCTCGGTGAGCGCCGAGCAATCGCGAAAGGCGTTCTTCGGGATCTCGGTCACACCCGACGGTAGTTGGATCTCGTCAAGCGAGATGCACTCCCGAAGGATACCCTCGGAGAGCGGCGCCGTCCCCTCCTCAAAGAAGATCTCGGTCAGATCCCAACAGCCGCGAAAGGCATTCTTTCCGATCGCTTCCAGCGTGGAGGGCAGATACAGAGCCTCGAGGCTTCGGCATCCCGCGAAGGCCTCGTCGCCGATGCGACGCAGGGAGCGACCGATGGAAATGGCTTGGAGCTTGTCGCAATTTCGGAAGGCGCGACGTCCCACCGAAACGAGACTTTCGTCGTTTTCCAGCTCGCGCAAGTGCCGACAGCCCTCAAACACCGAGGCGGATAGTCCCACCCCGTTCTCGGTCGGGAGCACCACGCGACGCAGGCGCGCGCATCCCACGAAGGCCTTGGCCTTCACCACGGTCGCGCTGTCGGGGAGCAAAACCGTCTCCAAGGTCTTGTTTTTCTTCAAGGCCTTTTTTCCGATCGCCACCACCTGCTCGTCTCGCAGGTCGGCTGTTGGATTCTGCCCCTTTCTGCGAAGGAGCTGCCATGCTTTGATCGTTCGTGTTTCCTTCATCATTCTCTCCGTTGCTCTCAGAATCCCCACGCTTGGGGTGTCAGGTCACGTCCCGAAGCCGCTCGGTAAAGATCTTGGCTTCCAGACAGGTGTTGCCGTCGGCATCCAAGGTACGGAACAGAAAATCCTCTCCGTCTTGATGCCGATAGACCGACAGGGTCTTGCCAAAGGCCGCCTCATGCAGATAGGAAAGGCTCATGCCAACCACCTCCCGCTCGGTCATGTCGGGAATGAAATCACAGAGCATATCGGGATAGTGGGTGTTGTTCATGTGACCGTTGTAGTCGACGTCCGAATAGACGATCCGTCTCTTTCCCGCCGCCTCCATCTGATCCACGATAGGCACGCGGAAGCGGATCGGGACCTCGATCGACAAAGGATCCTCCCCCGTGAAGGGATAGGAAAACTGATCGGCGCGCACAAGGCTTCTCTGTTCCAGATCCATCAACGCCCAAACGGTGAAGCTCTCCGCCACCACGCGCTCGCCGCGCAGGATGCGGAAGCAACGGTTGAAGCTAAGACCTCTGCCGTCGCAGATCCACGTTTGCACGTCGATCTCGTCATGGGCGTGGAGCTGCTCATAGATGCAGACCGACACGCGGCTGAGCAGAAAGCCCAGAC
>JAZSKO010000238.1:0-4273 GCA_045534875.1 Eubacteriales bacterium
TACGAAGTTTTAAGAGAAGCCATTTTTTGTCAGGCAAAGGAAAATGTTGCAGTTATATACCAATATAACAAGATATTTTCCTGCCGCATGGCGAAAAAGGGCTCTCTTAAAACCGAGTTCAACCTGTTCTGCCTCGGCTACGCAAGGAAAGAAAAAGCGACCCGTTTGGGTCTTTTCTAAAAGACCGAAGCGGATCGCGTTTGACTTAGATATATCCCGTGTCCATCGCAACCGTCGCGTTGCCGTCGCTCCCCCCGAAGAAGGCTTGGTGGACGATCGCGGAAAGATCGTCCCTTGCGTTTCCAAAGCCGCTGTTGGAAAGCAGGATCAGGTCGAAATCCTCCTTGGGAAGCTGGATGTGCAGGGTTCGAAAGCCACGGTGTCCGCCGTTGTGGCGGATCTGCTCCCTGCCGTGCCACGGGCAGACCGTACATCCCATGCCCATTTGGTTGATCGGGGAGGGCGTGAGCGCCATCTGCCATGTGTCGGGGCTAAGCAAGAGGCGGTGCTTGATGGCGCGGTTGAGGCAGTAGACGTCATCCACGCTTCCCACCAGATCCCCTGCTCCAAACAGCCAATCAAGGCTCTTTTCCACCGGTACGACCTCACCGTTTTCGATGCCGTACCCACGCGCCGTGTTCGGCAGGACGCGACCGCCATGGTCGACCTCGGCCGTCCCCATTCCGAGCGGCCGCAAGACCTCCTTTTGCAGATAATCGGCATACGCCTGCCCCGTGATCTCCTCGATGATGAGGGCAAGCAGGACGAAATTGACGTTGGCGTACATCCCCTTCTCTCCCGGTGCAAAATGGGAGGGATAAGCGGTCAGGAGGCGCGTATGCTCACGGATGCGGTCGACCGTTCCCGGCAGATGCGCATTGCAAAAGTCCTTGTCCTGCTCATAATCCGGCAGACCGCTCGTGTGGTGGAGCAGATGCCGCACTGTAACGCGCGCGTCGAAGCCCTCGGCCTCGGCAAGATAGACCGACGGGTGTTGATCGAGATCCAGTCGCCCCTGATCGACCAGCTTCAAAGCGCCGATCGCGCAGAAGGGCTTGGAGAGTGAATAGAGTGTGAAGCGCGTGCTCCTGGTGTTGCGGATGCCGCTATCGCGATCCGCATAGCCGTACGCGCCCTCATAGAGGATCTGATCCCGTTGGGTGACGCGCAACACACCGTAGATCCGGTTTTCCTCACAGTACGCGCGCAGGCGTTGGTCAAGCTGTTCCATATTGTCTCCTCTCTGTTACCGATCAAGCATATCGGGACGCAGTCGCGTGATCTCGCCAAAGGACGGAGAGCGCGAGCAGACCGCAATGGCGTAGTCAGTTTCCCCCATGTATTCGTGAAAATGCCACGATGGGTCGGTGGGCGGTTGCAGGGTGATCGCGCCGTTTTCGTCGGGTGCGACCGAGAAGGATCGCATGGGGCGCGTCATTCCCTCGCCCAAGGCCTTTACGTAGCTTTCCTTCAACGTCCAAAGACGGTAAAAACGCCGTGTTTTTTCCTCGTCGGTGGCGGCTTTTTCGAGAAAGGCTTGCTCGTCCTCGGTAAAAAAGCGCGTCGCCACGCCGATTCGGTCGCCATTTCGATACTCCACGTCACAGCCCACCTCGCACGCCGAAACCGCGCACAAAACCCGCTCGTGGGAATGGGAAAGATTGAAATGCAGACGCGGATGGCTCGCCAGATAAGGCTTGCCGTGAGGGCCATGGGCAAGGGTGTAGTCGGTCACGCCTGCCTGCCCAAGGGCGTACCTGAGGGTCAGCTCGGCGGCCAAGGAGCGCAGCTTGTCCTCCCGACGGCGCATAGCCGCGATGCGCTCTCGGCGCTCTTGGGAGACGAAACGGCAAAGACGGTCAAAGCAGGCATCCTCGTCCAGCCCCTCGATCGAGGACAGATACACGCGTGTCTCTTGCATTTCGTCGCCTCCCTTCCCGCCCGCATGGGGCTTCTTTTGGGACATTCTACCACATTTTTTGCCGCTTGTCAAGTCCCGACAAGATGAAAGAGGCTCTCGATGGAGATACCCGAGAGCCTCTTTTGGTCATTGTCGCTTCATTTGTCGCAAAAAGAGCAGAACCGCGACGAGCAGGGTGACGATCGCGTAGCCAAGCACCCACCACAGGTGCGGCAGGATCTCGGCGTAGCGGCCGCCGAGAACGGCCCGCTCCAGCTCCACTGCGTGGACGAACGGGAGCGCGTAGGCGATCTTTTGGAAGACGCCGCCCACAAGCTCCAGATCAAACCACGTCCCCGACAGCCATGCCGAGAGATTGGTGAGGAGTGCGCCGCAGATGCCTCCCACCTGCTTGTCGTTCAGCACGCTTCCGAACAGAAGTCCCAGTGCAATGAAGAAAAGCGCGATGGGCAAAATAAACAGGAGGGCGTACAAAAGCGAGACGGTCGGCTTCAAGCCTAAGATCATGGCAAGCCCGTAGCACACCGCACTTTGCGCCAAGGAGATGGGCAGGATGGGGAGGGTGTAGCTGAGGATGAAGTCGCTCGCGGTGAGGGGGGTGGTGTAGAGCCGTTGCAAGAGCGCGCTTCCGCGATCCTTCGCCACCAAGGTGGCGGAAAAGAGCGTGAGGAAGGAGAGCCCGAACACGGCGATCCCGGGCGCGAGATGGTCTATTTCAAACAGGCTCACGGGAATGCTTTTCTGAATGGCGGTGAGCAAAAGAAGCAGGACGACGGGAAAGCCCAGCCCAAAGCCGAGATTCAAGGGATCGCGCAGGATCTCCATGACGTTTCTTTTTGCAAGCGTGACGGTTTTTCTCATGCCTCTGCCCCCTTTACAATGCGAATAAAGGCTTCCTCGAAGCGGTCGGCCTTCGTTTGCGTCTTGATCTCGTCGGCGGTCGAGCAGATCAGGAGCTTGCCGTCCTTCATGATGGCCACACGGTCGGAAAGCGACTCGGCCTCCTCCATATAGTGCGTGGTGAGAAGGATGGTGACGCTCCCCTTCAAGGAGCGGATCAGATCCCACAATTCACTCCGCGCGAGCACGTCCAGACCGAGGGTCGGCTCGTCTAAAAACAGGATCTTCGGCTCGCTGATGAGCGCCATGGCGATGCTGAGCCTGCGTTGCCAGCCGCCCGAGAGCTTGCCTGCCCGACGGTTCAGGATGGGAGACAGCCCCAACAGGGTGGTTAATTCCTCGATCTTCGCCTCTCTCTTCTCCTTGGAAAAGCCGTGGACGCCGCAGATGAGCGCAAGGTTTTCCTTGGCGGTAAGTCCTGCGGCAACGGCGGTTTCCTGTGGGGAGACCGCGATCAGCCGCTTGACTTCGTTAGGCTCTGTGACGATGCTTTTTCCGAGCAAAAGGGCGTCGCCCTCGGTGGGAGAGGTGAGGCAGGAGAGCATTTTGACGGTGGTGGTCTTCCCTGCTCCGTTGACGCCCAAAAGCGCGAGCAGTTCTCCCTGCTCTACCGAAAGGGAGAGACGGTCGACGGCGGTGATATCCTTGTAGCATTTGGTCAGGGATCGGATTTCAATGGCTTTCATTGGGGTTCTCCTTTGCTTCGTGCTTTGCTCGCAGACCTTGGAAAACGTCGGTTATCATTTGGCTGACGAGCTCCAGATCCAGCTTCAAATAGCCCGTGGCGAGCATGGTGGCAATGCCGTGGACGAATGTCCACATTTCCAGATGGAACAGCTCGGCCTGCTGTGAGGAAAGACCTGTGCTGGACTGCACCAAGCCCGCGACCCACGCATACTGCTCGGCGTCCTCGGCCGCTTCCGTCTCCCTGCGGTCGCGCATATAGAGCAAACGGAACAGCTCCCTCTCCTCCTTGGCGAAGCGGATATAGGCCATTCCGCTGGCCTTATAGGGGGGATAGCGTCCCGAGGCGATCTCCTGCTCGGTGTAGCGACGATAGAGCGAGAAGGCGGCGTTCTCCACCTCGCGGCGAAGCTCGCTCATGCTTGAAAAATTGAAGAAGATGGGCTGGGTGGAGCAATGCAGGGATTGGGCAAGACTTCTGGCGTTGAGCGCGTCCGCGCCCTGTGTGCGAACCAGCTCCACCGCCGCCGATGCGATGGCTTCCCTTGTGATCTTTACCTTTGGGGGCATAGGGGCTCCTTTCTGTTATAAATAACACTTGTAATATATCATATGTTATTTTATCACAAAAGAACGGGGTTGTCAAGGTTTTTGCGTAAAAAAGAAAACCAAAACTTCCCGTGAAGCGTGGTTTTCTTTTGGATACAAGCGGTGCGTTATTCGCCGCAATGAACTGATACCCATTTGTTTTGCTGTTTGAATTCCAAG
>JAZSKO010000024.1:0-6396 GCA_045534875.1 Eubacteriales bacterium
CAGCAGATCGTTAAGATCGTAAATGAGGAACTCACCCGTCTCATGGGGGGAACGCAGTCCAAGCTCGTGATCGCCCCCAAGCCGCCAACGGTCATTATGATGGTTGGCTTGCAGGGAGCGGGTAAGACCACCCACGCAGGCAAGCTGGCAGGTCTGTATAAAAAGCAAGGCAAGCGGCCGCTTCTCGTGGCCTGCGACGTCTACCGTCCCGCGGCCATCAAGCAGTTGCAGGTGGTGGGAGAGAAGCTGGAGATCCCCGTGTTCACCATGGGAGATCAGGTTTCCCCCGTGCAGATCGCGAAAGAGGGTGTGGCGCACGCTCTGCAAAAGGGCTACGACATGGTGTTTATCGACACGGCAGGACGCTTGCAGATCGACGAAGTGCTCATGGATGAGCTGAAAAACATCAAGGAGGCGGTCAACCCCTCCGAGATCCTGCTCACCGTGGACGCGATGATCGGTCAGGAATCGGTCAACGTGGCCGAGACCTTCAATGAGCTGCTTGACATCACGGGCGTGATCCTGACCAAGCTCGACGGTGACACCCGAGGTGGCGCGGCTTTGTCGATCCGCTACGTTACGGGCAAGCCCATCAAGT
Organism: Eubacteriales bacterium; assembly: GCA_045534875.1. Classification (GTDB taxonomy): domain Bacteria; phylum Bacillota; class Clostridia; order Oscillospirales; family CAG-272; genus UMGS1865. The sequence continues at coordinate 599 of JAZSKO010000024.1, forward strand.
TCATCGGAACGGGAGAGAAGCTGGACACCATCGAGCCCTTCCATCCCGACCGTATGGCATCGCGCATTCTGGGAATGGGTGATGTGCTGACGCTGATCGACAAGGCGCAGGCGGCTTACGACGAAAAGCAAGCGGCTGAGCTGGAGGAGAAGATGCGTCGGCAGACCTTCACGCTCGACGATTACTTGGAGCAGCTCGCGCAGCTCAAAAACATGGGAAGCCTCGATCAGCTCATGGGCATGATGCCCGGCATGAATCGGGCGGCGCTCAAGGACGCCAAGCTGGATGAAACCTATCTCGCGCACACCGAGGCCATCATTCGCTCCATGACCAAGCGAGAGAGAACGCATCCCGCGATCATCAACGGATCGAGGAAGAAGCGGATCGCGCAGGGCTCGGGAACGTCGGTGGAGGAGGTCAATAAGGTGCTTCGTCAGTTCGATCAAATGATGAAGATGATGAAGCAGTTCACCGATATGGGTAGAACAAAAAAAGGTAAGAAAATGCTCGGCAGAATGAAGATGCCCTTCTGAGTTCACCGACGTTTCAAATAAAAACAAACAACATTTTGGAGGAAACAATCATGGCAGTAAAAATGAGACTCACCAGAATGGGCGCAAAGAAGGCTCCCTTCTACCGTGTGATCGTGGCAGACAGCCGCAGCCCCAGAGACGGTCGCTTCATCGAGGAGATCGGCTACTACAATCCCCTCACCGATCCCGTTGAGATCAAGATCGATGCGGAGAAGGCAAAGAAGTGGCTCGGAACCGGCGCACAGCCCACCGAAACCGTCAAGTCTCTGCTGAAAAAGAGCGGAATCATTGACTGATCGGCTCCCATAGGAGACAGGCAGTATGGCAAATTTGCAGGAAACCTTGCTTGATATTGCAAAGGCAATTGTCGATTCCCCCGATGAAGTGAGAGTGACCGTGGAGGAGGACGAGAAGACCGTCAACCTCACCCTAACGGTTGCTCCCGACGACATGGGAATGGTCATCGGCAGACACGGACGAATCGCCAAGGCGATCCGCACGGTCATCAAGGCTGCGTCGGTCAGCAGTGGAAAACGAGTAAACGTGGACATTCGCTGAGAGGTCCCGAAAAACGCCTGTTGCAAGCATACGCAACAGGCGTTTTTTCAATATCGAAGGGAGGAATACCGTGGAAGGAATGCAGGATGAACAGACCGCGAGGGCGACCCTTGACGCGATCGAGCGGCAAATGAGAATGGACGACTCCAACGAGCATGGCGTCAACCAACGGGGGAGGCTTTTGTTGCAGGGGCTTCGGGAAACCAAGCGATTGGTCAAGACCCTCACCGAGACGTTGCCCGTGTCGCTCCTTACCGTCACCGTGGCGCAACGGAAAACCGCCTACGATGCCTTCTGCACCACCGTCCTTGCCTTGGAACAGGTGTGGCAAAGTGCGTGGCGGCGATTGGCAGGCGAGGGGGAAAAGCAAACAGCAGGATGGCAGGAGGCGAGCTGCTGTGTCGAGATCGCACAGCGGTATCCGAGCCTGAAAAACAGGGCAGAGGGCCTTCTTGCCCACTTGCAGGAGAGACAAAACAGAAAAAAGGACGAAGCATCTGCTGAGCAAGCCTTGGGACACGCATGGCTTGCCTTTTGGGATGGGGCGTACAAGGCTTTCTTGGAGAAAGCCGCCCTCGCGTCGGATGCCGAGCATCAGGGAAGGCAGATGCGCGTGGATGCATTGAAACAGCTTTGTCTGGGACTGTCGGTCGCCGTTGAGCAGACAGACGGGGAGATCGAGTGCATCCTGTTGGATCTGTCCAAACCATGACCGTATCGGAGGAAAATGCTTCGGATACGGTCTTTTTTTCGTTTTCTGCTTGACGGCAGGGCAACAGATGTGGTAGTATGTGACATAAAAATCATATTTGTTGATAATATAATTATAGTATTATTATTTTTGTCATGCTATAATTAAATTGGCTTATTATAACACAATGAAAGAGAAATGATACATAAGGGGGAGGAGCCCCCAAACCGCGAGACAGGAGGAATGCGATGAAACCGTATTTGATGGCATTGGATCAAGGAACCACCAGCTCACGGTGTATTCTGTTCGACCGCACAGGAAGGATCCTGTCGCAGGTCAATCGCGAGCTGAGGCAGTTCTATCCGAGCGACGGCTGGGTCGAGCAGGACCCCATGGAGATCTGGGCGGCGCAAATGGGTGTGGCAGTGGAGGCCATGCTGCAATGCGACGTGAGCGCCGAGCAGATCGCGGCGATCGGCATTACCAATCAACGGGAGACCGTTGTGGTGTGGGAAAAGGAGACGGGAAAGCCGATCTGTCCCGCCATCGTGTGGCAATGCCGCCGAACGGCAGAGATCTGCGCCGAGTGGAAGCGGCAGGGCGTGGAGAAGACCATCCGCGAGAAAACGGGACTGTTGCTCGATCCCTATTTCTCGGCCACCAAGCTTTCGTGGATCTTGGATCACGTCGAGGGCGCAAGAGAGCGAGCCGAGCGAGGGAAGCTTTTGTTTGGAACGGTCGATAGCTGGCTGATCTACCATCTCACCGATCACGCCGTCCACGCAACCGATCCCTCCAACGCGTCGAGGACCATGCTCTTTAACATTCATAACATGGATTGGGACGAGGAGCTCTTGCGCCTGTTCCGTATTCCGCGCGCCATGATGCCGCGTGTCATGCCCTCGTCGGGCGTGTTTGGCTACACGGCCAAGTCGCTGTTCGGCGCGCCCATCCCGATCGCAGGCGTGGCGGGAGATCAGCAGGCGGCCCTGTTCGGTCAATGCTGCTTCGACGCGGGCGACGTGAAGAATACCTACGGCACGGGAGGCTTCCTTTTGATGAACACGGGCGAGACGCCGCTTTCCTCGGAGAAGGGACTCTTGACCACCGTGGCGTGGCAGAAGGACGGACGCGTGACCTATGGCTTGGAGGGCTCGGTCTTCACCTGCGGAGCGGTGATCCAATGGCTACGGGACGGATTGCACCTGTTCGAGAAGGCATCGGATACGCAACGCATGGCAGAATCGGTCAAGGATACCGCAGGGGTGTATTTCGTGCCTGCCTTCGTGGGAATGGGCGCGCCCTATTGGGACGCCTACGCCAGAGGCACGATGCAAGGCCTGACCCGAGCCGCCACCTCGGCGCATATCGTGCGAGCCGCGTTGGAGGCCATGGCCTACCAGACCGTGGACGTTCTCGACACCATGCGAACCGAAGCGCCGTTTCCCATTGGCTCGGTCCGCGTCGACGGAGGGGCCTCGGCCAACGATTTTCTCTTGCAGTTCCAAGCCGATGTCTTGGGAGTGCCGCTTTCCAGACCGCGTTGCGTCGAGACCACGGCGTGGGGCGCGGCGACCTTGGCGGCGTTGGCGGTTGGCTACTATACGGACGAGGACGAACTTCGTCGGGTGTGGCAGTCCGAGCGGCAGTTTACACCCTTGATGAACGAAGATACAAGAGCGAGCCTCTTGGAGGGCTGGCACCGCGCCGTGGAGCGATCCTTGGGCTGGTGTCAGGAATAACAGCGAAAGAAGCTTGATCGGGGGAAGAGCCGACCAAGCAATTTGATAAAAAAGACAAACCATGGAGGAAACCACAAAATGGAAACGAAAAAGCCCTATTTTGATGTGTACTATCAGCCGGGAAGCAATCCTGTTTTTTGCTACCGCACGGGTATGACCGTCTATGAGGAAACGCTCTACAACGGCAACCTGATCTCGTCCGGCTATAACATGGCAGGCTACCCCTTGAACGTACTGACCAACTGTGCCACACGTCTGTCGCCGTCGGTCTATATGGAGCCCTCCTCCTTTCGCTTGGAGCTGGACGGGCAGGGCGTTGACCGTGGACTGATCTTCGAGGATTTTCAGGTCGAGAAAGGCGAGAACGAGCTTCACGCCATCCTCACCATGACCAGCCGGATCAAGCCGATCCGCATCAAGATCCACACCAAGCTCGACGGAACCGCCATGTTTTGCCGTTACATCGAGCTGGAAAACTTGACCGACGAGCCCATGAGCATCAGCCGTATGGCGATCCTGTCGGGCGCATTGGAGCAGATGGATCGCTTGCAGTTGACCAACCGAAACGACGTGGAGAATTTCTATTCGCTCGGCTACTTTGAGGACAGCGCATGGGGCAGAGAGGGGCATTTCGCGTGGAAGCCCCTGCAAATGGGAGGAACCTCGGTCGATACGCGCTTCACCTCCGACCGCTACCGTCATCCCGCCTTCTTCCTGAAAAACGAGCTGATGGGAACCATGTTCTTCGCGCAGCTTGCGTGGTCGGGAGGCTGTCGGTTCTCCTTCGATTATCTGGCAAGCACCGAGAGAAAGCAATCCACGCTCGGCTTTTCCGCCGAGATCGTGGGATATGCGCCCTTGGCCGTGATCCGTCCGCGCGAGACGCTGGAAACGCCGCGTTTGCACATGGGAGCGCTCTCGGGAGACTTGGATCAGGCCATCAACGAGACCCACGACCATCTGCGTCGCTCGGTGCTGAATTACCCCGAGGCCGATGCCTCTGCCTGCCTTGTGGGCGCGGGAATGGGAGCCGAGCACGATATGTCGGTCGAGACCACCAAGTCCTTCATGCGTCAAATGAAGGAGATGGGAGCTGAGGTCTTTATCGTGGACGGAGGCTGGGAGTGTCCCCCCACCAAGGGAGGCATCGACTGGTTCGGACATAACGGCAAGAACCGTCCCGATCCCGACCGCTACCCCAACGGCATTGGAGAGATCCGCGACTATTGCCACAGCTTGGGCATGAAGTTCGGTCTTTGGATCGAGATCGAGCGCTTGGGCGGATTGTCCGAGGTCTATAAGCAACACCCCGAGTGGGTCGCCCCCAACCGCTACGATAAAAAGAACAATCCCCGTGGGCAGGATTATCAGGGCATTGCCGATCTTCCCGCCAGCGGATTTTTGGATTTTTCCAACCCCGAGGTGGCCGAGTGGGCCGAGTCGGAGCTGGCGCGCATGATCGAGGAGTTCAAGCTGGATCTGCTCCGCGTGGATTACAACATCAGCTATCAGGACTATTACCGCCTGCGCGACACGGGAAGCGGATGGGAGGAATGCCTCTCGTACCGTCATTTCCAAGCCGTTTACAAAATGTACCGCAACCTGAAAAAGCGCTTCCCGAACGTCCTCTTTGAGAACTGCGCGGGAGGCGGAGGAAGAACCGACCTCGGTATCATGGAGGCCTTCCATCATACGTGGGTATCGGATTGGCAGAAGGCACCTCGTTCGGTGATGATCACCAACGGCATGACCATGGTCCTGCCGCCCGAACGCGTGGATCGCTTGTTCGCGGGCATGGGATGCCACGCCTACGGCTCGTTTGCTCTGCATCTGCGAAACACCATGCTGGGACACATCTCGCTCAACGTCATTGCCCCTGCGGCCACCGAGCCGAATCCCGAGCAGATGGCGTTCGTCAAACATAGCATCGAGGTCTATAAGAGCTTCATCCGTCCCATCCTGCCAACCTCCAAGATCTACCATCACACCCCCGAGGCGGCAGGCTGTCCCGACGGAAACGTGTCGATCTTGGAGATCGCGTCTCCGAACGCCTCCAAGGGAGCGATGACGGTCATCACCCTCACCACGGGCGAGACGACCGAAACCGTCTATCCGAAGGGGATCGACATGGGCAAGACCTATCGCGTCACCCTCGACAACACGCAAACCACCTTCCAAGTCAGCGGCTATGAGCTGAAAACCAAGGGGATCCCGGTTCATCTGCCGGCCGCCCTCTCCTCGGAGCTTGTGCTGTACGAGACCGTGGAGGACACT
>JAZSKO010000212.1:0-5022 GCA_045534875.1 Eubacteriales bacterium
CGCGCACAACGTGGGAACCTGCTACCGTTCCCACACCACCGTGGAGCCCATCACCTCGGATCAATGGTTCGTAAAGATGGAGCCGCTGGCAAAGCCCGCCTTGAAGGTGGTAAACAACGGAGAGGTCAAGTTCGAGCCCGAGCGCTTCTCCAAGATCTATATCAACTGGATGGAAAACGTCCACGACTGGTGCATCTCGCGTCAGCTTTGGTGGGGACACCGCATCCCTGCCTTCTACTGTCAGGATTGCGGAGAGATGACCGTCTCGCGTGAGGATATCACCGTTTGCCCCAAGTGCGGCGGCAAGCGCATCCAGCAGGATAACGACGTGCTCGACACATGGTTCTCCTCGGCACTCTGGCCCTTCTCCACGATGGGATGGCCGGAAAAGACTGCCGAGCTGGCAAAATACTATCCTACCAGCGTGCTGGTAACGGGGTACGACATCATCTTCTTCTGGGTGGCGAGAATGATCTTCTCGGGCTTGGAGCAGATGCACGACGTCCCCTTCCGCACCGTGTTCATCCACGGCTTGGTGCGCGATTCGCAGGGACGCAAGATGTCCAAGTCGCTCGGAAACGGCATCGATCCCTTGGAGGTGATCGAGCAGTACGGAGCCGACGCGCTTCGCTTCGCGCTCTCCACGGGTAACTCTCCCGGAAACGATATGCGCTTCTCGGATGAGAAGATGGAGGCGGCAAGAAACTTCGCGAACAAGCTCTGGAACGCATCGCGCTTCGTCCGCATGAACCTGACCATCGAGCAGGCCGTCCTGCCCGAGGCAGACAAGCTGGCCGTGGAGGATAAGTGGCTGCTCACCGAATACAACAAGACCGTGAAGACCGTGGTCAGCTCGCTCGATTCCTTTGAGGTAGGCGTTGCCCTGTCGGCGATCTACGACTTCATTTGGGATATCTATTGCGACTGGTATATCGAATTGACCAAGAGCCGCTTGGCAGAGAAGGATACCGAGGGCAATCTTGTGGCGCAGAATGTGCTCTGCTACGTGCTGGGCGGCATTTTGAAGCTGTTGCACCCCTTCATGCCCTTCATCACCGAGGAGATCTACCAATCCCTGCCGCATGATCCGAGCGAGGAAAGCGTCATGATCGCGCGCTATCCCAAGCCCGACGATGCCTTGGAGTTCCCCTGCGAGTCCTTGGAGATGGCAAGAGTGATCGCCGTCATCAAGGCGATCCGTATGCGCCGCAACGAGATGAACGTCGTTCCCTCGCGCCGCGCAAAGGTCTACTTGGAGACGCGGTATCCCGAGTCCTTCGGCGAGGCCACCCATGCCTTCTTCGCTCGCTTGGCGTCTGCCTCCGAGGTGGAGGTGAGCGAGAGCTTCTCGCCTGACGTGGTGTCGGCAGACGACGCGGTGCAGATCATCACCGATTCGGCAACCGTCTACCTGCCCATGTCCGACTTGGTGGACACCGAAAAGGAGAGAGCGCGCCTGCAAGCGGAGGAGACCAAGCTGGTATCCGAGATCAACCGTGTATCGGCCAAGCTCGCCAATGAGGGCTTCGTTGCCAAGGCGCCTGCCGCCGTGGTGGAGGCCGAGAGAGCCAAGCTGGCAAGATACCAAGAAAATCTGGATGGCGTTCGCGCGGCCCTTGCAAAGCTGGGCTAAGCAAATCCATTTAAAAAGAAACGGGATGCGGTATGCAAAAGCATACCGCATCCCGTTTTGTGTCGGATCTTACTTCACCTCGGCCTCGCGCAAGAGGCGATCGCGCAGGCGGAGCAGGAAATTGGTGTCACGGGGGTAGGAGAGGAAGGTGATCGTCTCTCCTGCTTCCTCGGCCACGATCGCCTCCACGCGCTCGCGTCCCAAGCGGGCAGAACAGAGGTCGAGCAGGCGCATATCCTCCATCGCCTCACGCATGGCGACCAAGCGGAGCGATTCGTAGGCCTCGCCGTCGTCACCGGGGTAAACCAGACAGGTGTCACCGGAGGGAACAAAGTATTCTCCGTCGGTGTGGAGATAGGGGTCTACCGCCTCATGGGAGTTTTCATTGTTGTAGAAATTGTAGCCCCAGTGCAAAAAGCCCTCAATGTTGTAGAGCCAGAGCTGAACGCCAAGGATGCGCGTGCGCGAGAGGGGCATGGCAAGCAGACGCCCCGAGGCATCCCTGCCGCTGTCGCCGCAGTAGTAAGCCCAAAGTCCCTCCACCTTTGCATCCAAAAAGGTTTGCACGCGTTGAACGTGCGGAACAGGCTTTTTCAGCACGCCGCTTTCGTAAAACGCGAAATCCGAGAGCGCGTCGATGATCGGACAATCGCCGATGAGAGGCTCAATGACATTCTTGCAACGGAGATATTGCTCCATATCCTTGAGGTGAGGCTCGTCGGAGATGTGGAAGAAGGTGTTGTCGGCAACCCCCTTTTCCTTCAAGAAAGTGATGAGGGCAGGGATCATCTGACCCAAAAAGAGCTTGTATTCCTCGCCGCAGGCATCGGTTTCCCATCCGAAGATCCGCTTGGTTTTTCCGTTGACGCGCGCCACGAATTTGGGCGCGTGCGTAGCCCCCCATTGCGTGAAGAAGTGAGGAATCTCAAAGTAGCGAACGCCGACCGACAGGCAAAGGTCGATCCAACGTCCCACCTGCGAAAAATCGAATTCGTATTGATTTTTGCCCACGACCGTGATGCCGAGAAGCTGGGTCGTCAGCCGCTCACCGCCGATCTCGGTGTCCAATTCGGGCGTGAAGATCGGGGTCAGGATCATATTGATGCCGCTCTCCACCGCCGTGCGAAGGAAATTCTCAATGATCCGCCAGTGCCGCTCGGAAAAGGCGCGGGTGTGATAGTAGTTGGCGAGGCAATCGGTGTAGAACCACTCGGTGTGGATCAGCCGTTGCGGCGGGAGAGACGTACCGAGCGCGCGAACCGTCACGGTCTTGGAGGCAACCACCTCTCCGTCGGTGCGGGAGAGAAGCTCCACGGTCAGGTCGTATGTTCCCTCGGCATAGTCAACGGGAAGCGAGATGTCCACCCAGATCGCCTGCGGCTGGTCGTAGGGAAGAGTCACCTGACCGTCGTAGTGCAGAGGACGGAGCAGATCGGGATAGAAACCGGGCTCACGGCGCAGATAGTGCTCGTCGCAGTTGGTGGCGATGCAGGGGTAATGGCAGGGCAGGTTGACCACGCGGCGAGTCTTGGCATAAGGCGCAAGAGCCCCCGACAGGCGAAGAATGAAGCGCGTCTTGAAGGGAAGGGGATCGTGACGGCAAAGTCCGATCTGGAAGGACAGCCGCTCTCCACGAAGAACGGAAAAGGAGGTGATCTCCTCTTTCTCACAGAGACGGTCATCAAGGAAGCACTTTTCCAAGGAGGAAAGCGAACGGATCTCAATTTGAGCGGACATAGTGTAGTCTCCTTTTTGGTTTATTTGCTCCATCATATCATGAAACAGGAAAAAAAGCAAGACCTTTCCTCAAAAAAGATCGAATCAACCAACAACAATTTTGGAAGAGCCTTGACAAAAAGAAAAAAGATGGGTATAATAAAAGGGCAATGAAACGAGGAAAGGGGACACCATGGCAACCGTACTGATCGCATACGCAGGAAAAACAGGCACGTCACAGACTTGCGCGCAGATGCTGGCAGAGCAGATGCGGGGCTTGGAGGTCACGGTGGCGGACCTGAAAAAGGAGCAGCCCGATCCAAGTGACTACGATATGGTGGTGGTTGGTGGCTCGGTTCGCTTTGCCAAGGTGGCGAAGGAGACGAGAGACTACCTGAAAAAATGGGAGACGGTACTGACCGAAAAAGCGCACGGTCTCTTTTTGTGTTGCGGATTCGGACATGAGTTCGACGAGTACGCGGAGAAGGCCTTTTCCAAGGAGATGAGAGACACCGCGGCGGTGGTGATCAATTTCGGAGGGAGCTTGAAGCAGAGCAAGGCGGGCTTTTGGGAGAAGGTCTTTCTGTATCAGGTCAGGAGCGCGATCCGAGAGAGCGAGATCGAGGACGGGGAGTACACGCCGACGCTACCGTCGATCCTGCCGGAAAACATTGCGAGGATGGCAACGGTGTTGCGTGAGGCGTGGGGAAAAAGACAGACCAAGACCGAGAAATAAGGAAGCGGAACGGGAAAAGAAGGACAAAAAGGAAAAACAGAGACAGAAATCGAAAAATTTTTGTTGACAAACCCAAAGAAATGTGATATAATAACCGAGTACGAAAGAAAGACCCATTAGCTCAGATGGCAGAGCACATGACTTTTAATCATGGTGTCCGGAGTTCGACTCTCCGATGGGTCACCAAACGTAACAAATCCGAACTATTTCGTAAATCGAAATTGGTTCGGATTTGTTTTTTACTATTAATTGTTCAAATTGATGCTGTTTCGGAGCAAGGTCACGCGACCTCGCTCTTTTTCTTTTTCTCGGCTTCTTGCTTTGCTTTCCATTCTGCAAACTCCCTTTGCCCCTGCTCCGATTCAAAGTAAGCAACGATATCAGGCAGAAGACAACGAGCGATTTCCTTTCGTATGTGTTCTGGTATCTGTGGAATGTGGCTCTCTCCACGTGTGCTACGGAAAGCAAATTCGAGGCGCAAAAGGAAGCGTTTGAACCAACCTGCATTAATATATTCCTCGCGCAGAAACCATGTAGCGAGAATCTCTTGCTCCTTTTGCTTTCGTGCTACTTCTTTTTCTCGCTGCTGTCGCTGAAATTCTTCCCAATCCTCGATATCCTCACCCTCACGAAGCACCGTGCGGTTATCGTGGATCAGAGCGTTTACTCGCTTCCAAAACTTTTTCCAAGTCATATCATCATCCTTTCTTACATCGTAATTTCAAATCCTTCGTCCTCGTCATCGTCAATATCTTCGGTAGGAGTGGACTTCTGTTGTGTCACCTCAATCAAAGCACTGATACCGAAGCCTACGACAGCGCCAACAGCTTCACCTGCGTTTCTCGCTTCTCTCTGCCGTTTTTCTTCCTCGGATTTCTCGCCGTCCTCAAATAGAAGTCGGATCGTAGCCATGTCGTTCTGTGAGCCAAGGAGTTGT
>JAZSKO010000253.1:0-1527 GCA_045534875.1 Eubacteriales bacterium
ACCACCGCGTCGCATTCGGCGTCCGCACCGCTCTCAAAGAGCTGAGGGGCGTCAAAGAGAACGACCGCATGACCCTGCTGAGCCAGCGCATCCCGTCTCCGTTTCGCCTCGGCGAGGATGTGACGGTGCGCGATGGCATTGAGTGCCTCCAAGAGCATTGGATCGCCAAACACCGCCTTTGCCAGAACGGGACGGTCAAGCGTTCCGTCCTCTCGCAGAATCGAAGCGCCGAAGCGATCGGTCAGCTCCGAGAGACAGGCGGAGGGGGGAACGAGAAGCTCACGGTAGATGGCGTCTGCATCCAAGATCGGAACACCGAGGGAGGCAAACAGATCGGCAACGGTGGACTTTCCCGCGCCGCTGGGGCCTGTCAGACCGATCAGACGCATGACAGCACCTCCGTCAACACCCCTCCCGCGCGATCCGAGCGATAGGCCGCGTCCATGATCCGCTGAACCGCCGCACCATCGGAAAGATCGGGCGAGAAGTGCTTTTCGCCCGCCACGGCGGAAAGGAAATCGTACATATTGGCAAGATGCCCGTAAAGCCAACCGGCAGGAGCTTTCGGGGAGGGGAAGGTCATGTCGGGGTAGCGACCGACGCAGGCGATCGCCGTAAATCCGCTCTCACCGCCGATGGGGGAGGTGGGGGCGTCGCCGTCGTAAAACCAAAGGGTGTTCGGTTCCATCAGGGAAAAGCGAAGCGAGCCGCGCTCCCCGTAAATGGCAAAGGAAAGATCGTCGTTGACGCCGAGGGTGATCTTGCTCACCTCGATCGTTCCGTGCGCGCCCTCCTTCGTCACGGCGTGCAGATAGAAGGCCTCGTCGGCATTGGTGACCCACGGGTTGCCACTCGGATCGAGATGCGTGGGGTAGGCGATCTGGCTGTGACCGCTCACGGCGGAAAAGTCACCGCAGAGCCAGCGCATCAGATCGATCACGTGCGAGCCGAGATCAAACAAAACGCCACCGCCGCAGATGGTTTTGTCCTGCTTCCAGCCAACCCGACGGTCGGGATCGATGCAGGAGTTGTGCAGGTAGGCGGCGTGGAAATGCAGCACGCGCCCAATGCGTCCCTCGTCGATGAGCTGCTTTGCTCGCTGAATGGGGGCAAGACGGCGATTCTGAAAGACCATACCACCGATCCGATCGGTCGACTTGGCAAGCGAGGCGATCTCGTCGGCCTCCTCGGGAGCGACGCAAAGAGGCTTTTCGCAAAGGATATGCTTTCCTGCGAGAAGTGCTTTTTTCAGGGTTTCGTAATGGCAACGGTTCGGCGTGCAGATGTCCACGATGTCGACCGAGGGATCGTTTATCAGCTCGTCCTCGTTGGCCACGGCGCGTCCCAGCCCGAATTCACGAGCGACGCGCTCCGATTTTTCCATCGACGTGGTGCAAACGCCAACCGTCTCGGCGGAAAAGGGAAGCCCTCCGTAGAAAAAGGGAAGATTTTGAACGGCCCACGTGTGGGTCCTTCCCATCGAGCCAAAGCCCAGAAGTCCGATTTTCAGATGAGGACGGTCACCTT
>JAZSKO010000177.1:0-10077 GCA_045534875.1 Eubacteriales bacterium
ATTCAGTTCCATATCGGCAACGGTGATGGTGTATTTTTGTTTCATAGCGGTATCAAAAGCTCCTTTCGCTCGTGTCAACAATAATATTATCTGATTACTATTATACAATAAAAAAAACAAAAAATAAAGAGCTTTTTAAAAAAATCTTCGACTTTTTCAAAAAAGATTTCAAAAAGATTATCTGTTTTTGCCGAAAAAGTACCATAGATCGCTATTCGAATGTCAAATAACGAAAAATGCACATCTTTGTTACCAGTTTTTTATATAAAGAATAATTCTCGTTCTATGTTTTGAGGACAAAAGCGCGTTATTGAAAAAAGTCTTGACAGGAAGCAGAAGATATGCTATAATATAGTCGCATCAATTTGGGGCATTAGCGCAGTTGGGAGCGCACAACACTGGCAGTGTTGGGGTCAGGGGTTCGAATCCCCTATGCTCCACCAATACAAAGGAATCCGAACCCACGTGGGTTCGGATTCCTTTGTATTGACGAGTTGTTTTGAGATGATGCCCCCCGCGAATTGCCGACGAAGGAGGCAATTTCGCCATAGCGTGCGCAAAAAACGAGCAAAAAATCACGAGTATAATAACGCACGCTTGGGTTCAGAATCCCCTATGCTCCTCATTCCTTATAGCCGACCGAGGCTTCCCCTTGGTCGGCTTTTTTGATCGAGCTTTACGCATGATAAACCACGCGCAGGTTGCCCGTGATCCCGGATCCTCCGCGCGCCGCGTGATGCGTTTTCTGCGGAAAGAGGGCTCTTTTTTTGATGCAAATTCTGAAAAGAATTTGATAAGACCTTGACAATTTGATAAACATTGTTTATAATTGTTTTAGATAGATTGCGAAGGTGATCGCGAAAGAATATGAGGTGAAGGCATGAACGATCGATATTTTTCGGAAAGCGTCCAATATCAAGCTCTTTTGGCAAATTTGGAGCAGAACAAGGGTCAATTAAAATGCGCTTTGTGCGGTAAGCTCCTTTTCTCAAAGGCAGAGTGTCATTTCGATCATGTTTTGGCATACGCAAAGGGCGGAAGATCCACGCCCGGCAACTGTCAGATCTTATGTGCCGAGTGTAATTTGTCCAAAAGCGACAAAGACGTGCATGAATTTTTGATGGAAGAAAAGGCCAAACGGTTGATGGCCGGCGAATCCATCGACGCCGCGGGGGAGATTCCTCCACCATCGCCCTCTGCTGACGAAGCAATGACAAAGGAACGCTTTGATTCCGTTGTTGGAGACTTTATCAAGAAGCGCGGAACGATCAAAAAGGTCGACTTTTTAAGGGACAAAAACCGCTTGCCGTCCATTTCGTATGTGAGGGAATATTACGGCTCCGTGGATGCTTTAAAGCTGGCCTTTGGGCTTGAAAGAGAGGTTGCGTGGAGTCGTGAAACCGTTTGGGCACGATTGGTCGAATATTCCAAAACCAACCCGAATTTCAGACAGAGCGAGCTTACAAAGGGAAACGGTCTTCCGTCGCTCCCATGCATTTTATCCCACTATCCCGAATTTAAGAGCTTTACCGACATCAAGCTCGCGCTCGGCTTGGAATTGAACTATGAATTGTGGACGAAGGAGAAGGTCCTTGTTGCCTGTCAGCGATACTTGGAGAGGCATAGCAAGATCACCTTAAAGGATCTGCGGAGAGAGAACGGCTTGCCGACCTCCAAGGTGGTGTATAAGCTTTTTGGTACGATGCAACGGTTTCAGGAGGAGATAGGGTCGGAGGTGTCAAGACGTCAAGCATATCTTTCCGAGGAAGCGCTCATAGAGGCGGCGCAAGACCTTATCGGCCGACACGGCGCTGTTTTTGCATCCAGAGCCGCCTTTTTGGAGCTCTTTCCGTACAGCCAGTCTGTGATCTTGGATCGGTTCGGGACGTTTGATTCGTTTATCGGGGCTACCGGTATCACCATTCAAAAAACCAAAAAGGCTAAATATTCCAAGCAAGAGGTTGACGACTTGATCCTCTCCTTCCTGAAACAGGGAAACCCGATCCCCCCATCGGCGAAGCATCTGGCTTCCTTGGGGTTACCGTCCTCGTCGACGATCTTGCGGTTTTACGACGACTGGAAAGAGCCGTTTGTGATCTTTTCCAAAATGATCCTTATGACGAGCAAATAAGCCCTTTTTGTGAAAAAACGGAATGGCAGAAAAAACCGACCAAGGCTGCCCCTTGGTCGGTTTTTTGCTTTGTCCCATCAACCACCAGCAGTGCTGGTGGTACCAAAAAGCTTTAGCTATGCGTAGAAAAAATACCTCCTTTGATGTATAATAAAGTAGGTCTGCCAACCAAACAATAAAAACATCAAAGGAGGATCAAGTAATGAAACTTGACACAGATAGTTTAGCACATACTCGATGGAATTGCAAGTACTATATTGTATTTGCACCAAAATATCGTAGACAAATAATCTACGGAAAGATAAAAGCTGACATAGGAATGATGTTGAGAAAGCTCTGCGAATATAAGGGAGTAGAAATACTTGAAGCAGAGGCTTGCAAAGACCATATCTATATGCTCGTATCAATACCGCCAAAATACAGTGTATCGCAAATAATGGGATATCTCAAAGGGAAAAGTAGTTTGATGATATTCGAGAAGTACGCCAATATGAAATACAAATATGGAAACAGACATTTCTGGTGTAGAGGATATTACGTTGATACAGTAGGGCGCAATAAAAAAGTTATTGAGCAGTACATAAGAAATCAATTGCAGCAAGATTACGAAGAAGAGCAATTGAGTATAAAAGAGTTTGTGGACCCGTTCACGGGTCAGCCGGTAAAAGAGGGCAAATAAAATAAAGCCCCTTTAGGGGCATGCCTGTGAAAGTCGTGCGGTTGGCAGACTTTTCGACGAGCCTATAGGCTCAGCCTATGACATGCCCTAAGGGGGCTTGTGCAAGCCACCGGCACGGCCGGTGGTCTTGACTCATTTTTCGTGGAGAAGGACCAACAGCGCGATCTGCCAAGCAAGACCCAAGAGGGCAACGGCGTAGAAATACCAATGCCGCGTTTTGTGGCGAAAGAGCTGCATGCCGAGAAGCGCGCCCACGCTTCCTCCCAAGAAGGAAACGCCCAACAGCCACGCCTCGCGGATGCGCCACCGCTTGCGTACCGCGCGGCTTTTGTCGATGCCGTAGAGGATCAGGGCAAAGAGACTCATCGCGGCGAGGTAGCCGAGCAGGATCGTCTCCATCAGAAAGCCTCTCCCACGGGATGCCGACGGCGGATCACCTCAAAGGCCTCGGTGGCGATCTCCACCGTCTCGCGGATGTCCTCGTCCGAAAGACTTGCGTTGATGAAATGGTTGTGGTGGTTGGTGAAGAACACGCCGCGCTTGACGCATTCCGCGATCCATTCCTGATGCAAGCGCAGGGAGGGATCGTCGGCGATGCGGAGATAGAACAAAGAGGAGATGCCCGTGACGTGCAGGTCGAAGGAATAGTCCTTCGCGGCTTGGATGAGCCCTGCTTTGAGACGGTCGCCCTTCTCTTGGAGAAGCGCGGGACAGTTGATGCGCTTCATCTTCTCAATGCAGGCGATACCTGCGGCGAAGGGGACGGCCGAGAGCCAGTAGGAGCCTGTATAGGACATGGACGACACCGTGTTTTTCAGGAACTCCTTGCCGCACAGCGCGCTGACGTTATAGCCGTTGGCGATGGCCTTGCAGAAGCAGATCAGGTCGGCCTCAAAGCCGAAGAAATGATCCGAGCCTGCCAGATCCAAGCGGAAGCCCGCGCGCACGTCGTCCACGATCAGAACGCTTCCCTCCTTGGTGCAAAGACCGCGCACCTTCTGCCAAAAATCCTTCTCGGGCAGGATGTTGTCCATAAAGTTTCCGTGCATATAGGGCTGTCCGATCACTGCGGCGATCTCGCCCTTGTTGTCGTCAAAGACCTGTTGCAGAGCCTCAAAATCGTTCCAATCAACGTAGAGGTTGTGCATCACGTCCTCCTCGATCACGCCCGCGTAGTCGATCTTCTGTGTCCAAGGAGAAACGCCGTGGTAGTAGCCCTTGAAGAAAACGATCTTTTTGCGATGGGTAAAGGCTCTTGCCACCATCACGGCAAGAGTGGTCACGTCGTTTCCGTTCTTGGCGAAGAAGGCCCAGTCGGCGCTCGCCACGGTATCGACCAGCAGTTCGGCAAAGTCGATCATCACGGTATTGGGCAGTGTGGTGCAATCCGAGATGGCGCGCTGACGCGCGGCGGCGGCATCCACGTCGGGATCGTGGTAGCCCAGAATATTCGGACCGTAGCCGCACATATAGTCGATCAGGCGGTTTCCGTCGAGATCCCAGAGATAGGAGCCCTTGGCCTTGGAGGAAAAGAGGGGGAAGGCCTCCACGGGAACGTAACAGCCCTCGGCAGGGCCTTGGTGACCGTAAATACCCGAGGGGATCACGCGTGTGGCGCGCCGGAAGGCCTCGTGGCTCTTGGAGTAGTCATTGATCTTGTGCATATGCGATACCCGTTTCCTTTCTTAGGCTAAGTAGAGCGAGACGCGGTCGAGAATGCGGTTGACGTTGTCGACCTGCGAGATCATACCCGCGATCCGAACCGCCCCCGTTCCCACCGCGGCAACGGCGTTGATCTTGCCGTCAAAGAGGGCTCTGGCGGTCTGGAAGCTATCGAAGCGCATCTCCGAAAAGCCGCGCTCGGGCGGCGTGGGGAGAACCGAGAGACGGTGTCCCTCGGCTCGCACCGCGATCGAGGTGCCGCCGTCCTTGGGGTCGGCAATGGCGAGAAGAATGTCCCCGTCCACGATGTTGGAGGCTGAGAAGCGACCGATCTGGTCGTGGTTTCCAACCTGCGCCACCGCCCCTGCGATCACATGGAGCATCAGGCGCGTGGAGCGGATCAGGAAGGCCTCGTCCTCAAGAGCCGACGGCTCGGGACGAAGGTAGGCGGAGAGAAGATCGGTGAGCTTTTGGAAATTGTGAAGCAGGAAGCCGAGCTTGAAAAAGCCGCTGACGGGCAGGGGATTGCCCACGCCGTCGATCATATCGTTGAATTTCTTGGGGGAGGCGAAATAGAGCTTGATGGAGCATCCCCGACAGCCCTCGGTCAGAGTGGCCTCGCCGTTTTGGAAGGCAAGGGTCGCCGATGGGCCATTCTTGATCGAAAAGCCGATCGAGATGGTCTTTCCCTCCACAAGCGCCCGCGCCTCCTCGTCAATGCGAAGCAGCTCGGGTATCGCTCCAAAAACGCCGAACAGGTTGCAATACGCCAGAACGGTTTGATCCTTCGTCATGGTAGATCCTTTCCTCCTTGCTCCTTGGCAAGGATCCTTGACTTTGATAGCACCATTATATCAAAAACGTGACCAAAAAGCAAGAGCTTTCGAAAAAAACGAAGGCGTGGACGCGATCTGTCCTGCATAAGGGAGTTTTTCTTGACAAGAGGATGCCTTCTGTGGTATAATAAGGGTACAGAGAAATGCTTTGACGATGGGAGGGACGGCTTTGATCATCACGATCGGAAGACAGTTTGGAAGCGGCGGACGGGAATTTGGAAAGCGGCTTGCCGAGGAATTGGGGATTCCCTATTACGATGGGGAGATCTTGGAGGAGGTTGCCAAGCGCACACAGCTCTCGCAGGATTATCTGGACGGGATCATTGAACAGCGCCCCGGCTATTACGTTCCCATCACGGTCGGAAGAACGCTCCACGGAGCGGCCCCCGACTATCTGATGAACCAGCACGCCTCGGTCTACGCCGAGAAGACCAACGCCATCCGTGAGATGGCGGAGCGGTCGGATTGCGTGATCGTGGGGCGTTGCGCCGACTACATCCTGCGCGACAAGAAGCCGATCCGCATCTTTGTCTACGCCGACATGGAATCGCGTGTGGCGCGGTGTCGGGCGAAGGCCGAGCAGGGAGAGGATCTTAGCGACCGTCAGCTCCGACGGAAGATCCAAGGGGTGGATCGAAACCGCGCGCGGTATTATCGCTACTACACAGGTCAGATCTGGGGAGATTGCTCGAACTACGATTTCTGCATCAACACCACGAACACCGACATCAAGGCCGTGGCGCACGCCTTGGCCAATATGCTCAGGAAAGAGTAAAAAAGCGAAGCCGCTGTCAAAAAGGATACAACAAAGAATAGTAGGGGGAGTGTAAATGGACACCCGCAACAGTTGCTACACATATTTTGTGATCGTTGGCAATTTTGATCCCGACGATATATCAGCAAAACTAAATTTGATTCCCGAAAAAACACGGAGGATAGGGGATTGTCGTCCCGACGGAACAAAGCATGATGTTGCTCTTTGTCAATTTGGAAGATGTGATGAGTTTGATGTGGTAGTTGAAAACCAAATGAGAAAGACGATCTCATTATTGGTGGATAAGATTTCCGTGCTTAATCAGATCAGAGAGGAATATGATGTTGAGTTCTTCTTGGAGGTCGTTCCTTCCATTTACGTAGATGATGTCACACCCTGTCTTGCTCCATCGCTTGATATAATTGATTTTCTGCACGCAACAAGGACAAAAATGGACATTGATATGTATTTATATAACTCAAAGGATGTATAAAAGCCCCCCGACAGACCGTCGATCGTCTGTCGGGGGTATTCTCTTTGTAGAAAGCATGTTTGCCTGCGTCCTCGGCTTTGCAACCGACGGTTGCAAAAAAAGATGCTTAGAATCGCTTGAAAGTGAGAGGAGGATGTGGTAGAATGGAAAAAAAGAAAGAGAGGGTGCCAATATGCAGTTTGGAACTACCGTATACCGTCTGCGCGTTGCGCGAGGATTGACGCAGGAGGTGTTGGCCGAGGCGCTGGGCGTTTCGCACCAAGCCGTTCAAAAATGGGAGAGTGGAAGCTCCATGCCGGATCTGCAAAACGTGATGAAGGTGTCGCGCTTTTTCAATGTGTCGGTGGATGCTCTTTTGTTCGGGAGCGACGGGCGGATCGTCGAGGAGCTGGTTGGCAACAAGCAGCTTCTTCCCGACTTTTCCAATGCCGGGGTATGGGATGTCTATTCCAAGGCCTTGATGCAGGATCTAAGGCAATCCGTGGAGGAAGGCTTGGACGTGGAGAGGTATCGGGATCTGTTTGAGGCGGTTTCCAAGCTCGCACCGGGAGAGCATAAGGAACGGCTGTCGGAGACCTTGTTTGACCTTGTCTCGCATGCGCCGAGACGGTCGGATTTTGCCTATGCAGAGCCATCCACCCTCGCCGAGATACAGGCGTTGCGTGCGCCCTATTCACCCGTCGGAAGCCGACCGAACCGCGATCGGATGGAGCAGAAGCTGCTTGGTGCATGGACGGGGCGCGCCGCGGGGTGTCTATTGGGAAAGCCGATCGAGGGGATCCGTACCGACGAGCTTGACGTGTTGCTTCGGGAAAGCGGAAACAAGCCGATGCATCGCTATATTCGCTCCACCGATGTCACCGAGCAGATGGCCTCCGGTTTTCGTTACCGTCTCACAGGGCGTCCCGGCTATGCCGATCGGACGGATGGGATGCCCGTGGATGACGACATCAACTACACGGTCATGGCGCAGGAATTGATCGAGCGCTTTGGTCGGGATTTCACGCCCTCCAATGTGGCCTCGATCTGGCTCTCCAAGCAGACCATCCACGCGTATTGCACCGCTGAGCGCGTGGCCTATCGCAACCTTATCAAGGGCTACTGTCCACCTACCTCTGCTCTGTATCAGAACCCCTATCGCGAGTGGATCGGCGCGCAGATCCGAGGGGATTATTACGGCTATATCAATCCGGGCGATCCCGAGACCGCCGCTGACATGGCCTTTCGGGATGCCTCGATCTCGCACATCAAGAACGGAATTTATGGCGAGATGTTCGTTTCTGCCATCCTCGCCACCGCCGCCGTGACCGATTCGGTGGAGGAGGCGATCTTGGGGGGACTGGGGCAGATCCCCAAGACCTCGCGTCTCTATGAGGCGGTTTGGGGCATTGTGGAGGATCATCGGAAGGGTGTCTCGCAGGAGAAGACCTTTGCATCCATCCACCGTCGATTTGATGAACACAACGAACACGATTGGTGTCACACGATTTCCAACGCCGCCATCGTGACGGCCGCGCTTCTCTACGGAAACGGGGACTTCGGTCGATCCATCTGCATGGCGGTGGAGACGGGATTCGACACCGATTGCAACGGCGCGACGGTTGGCTCGATCTTGGGAATGCTTTACGGCATCCAATGCATCGGCGAGGAATGGAAGCAGCCCTTGAACGGTAAGCTCCACACCTCGCTGTTTGGAACCTCTACCGTTCGCATTGAGGATTGCGTGCGACAAACCCTTCTTCACGCAGGATACAAGGAAGGTGCCTCCCATAGCTGAGGCGGCCTATATAGAATCCACGAGCAGGCGATGTGCAGTTGGCGCATCGTCTGTTCGCTTTTTTGTGGGCGATCGCGTGGCTTGCGTATTGTTGCGCAAAGCACGCCGAAAGTCTGCTTTTTTTGCGTTTTTGGCGACACTTCTTGACAGAATGAGGAAAGAGACTTATAATGATAGGGAACAAAGGTCATGCTAACGGCAGAATGCAAACGGAGGATGAAGAAATGTACGACATAGCCGTGATCGGTGCGGGCGTTGTGGGCGGAATGATCGCACGCGAGCTGTCTGCGTATCGCTTGAACATCTGTATTTTGGAAAAGGACCACGACGTGGCCATGGGCGCAAGCCGTGCCAATTCGGCCATCGTGCACGCGGGCTTCGACGCGGCAGAGGGGAGCTTGAAGGCAAGGCTTAATCTGCGCGGCTCGGAGAAAATGGCCGAGGTCTGCTCGGAATTAGGCGTGAAGTACCAACGAAACGGTTCGATGGTGCTGGGCTTCGATGAGCAGGACACAAGCACCCTGCAAGCCCTCCTTGCGCGTGGCGTGGCGAATGGCGTCAAGGCTTTGCGCCTTTTGAGCGGAGACGAGGCAAGGGCATTGGAGCCGACCCTCTCGCCAAGAGTCACCTGCGCCCTTCACGCGCCGACGGGCGCGATCGTTTGCCCGTATGAGTTGACGGTGGCGGCGATCGGAAACGCCATGGACAACGGAGCGACCCTGAAAACCGACTTTGCCGTCACCTCCATCGTCCGTCACGATGGCTTCTGGCGCGTTTGCTCCGACACCGAATCGGTGGACGCCGCCTATATCATCAACGCGGCAGGTCTCTACGCCGACGTCATCGCGCGCATGGTGGGAGACGATTCCTTCACCATCCATCCGCGACGCGGAGAGTATATCCTGCTCGACAAGGAGAGCGGGAACTTAACGGGACACACCCTGTTCCGCACCCCCACCAAAATGGGCAAGGGCATTCTCGTTACCCCGACGGTGGACGGAAACCTGCTCACGGGTCCGACCTCGGTGGATCAGGAGGATCGCGAGGATGGGGATACCACGGCCGAGGGACTGTCGTCCATCATGCAACGAGCCGCCGAGTATATCCCCTCGATCCGTTTTCAGCAGAGCATCACCTCCTTCACGGGGCTTCGCGCCGTGGGAAGCACGGGTGATTTCATCATCCGTCCCTTCGGGGAAGGATTCTTGCACGTGGCAGGGATCGAGTCGCCGGGGCTTTCCGCCTCGCCCGCCATTGCCGAGTATGTCATAGATCTGTTGCAGGAGAGCGGTCTTGTTTTGGAGAAGCGCGACGATTTTGACCCTCACCGCGCCCCCATGCATGGCTTCCGCGAGGCGGATATCGACGAAAAGAACCGCATCATCCGAGCCGACCCTGCCTACGGTCGCATCGTTTGCCGTTGCGAGACGGTCACCGAGGGCGAGATCCTTGCCGCCATCCGTCAAAATCCTCCTGCGCGGGATCTGGACGGTGTCAAGCGGCGCACACGCGCCCAGATGGGACGGTGTCAGGGTGGCTTCTGCTCTCCCTATATCGTGGAGCTGTTGGCGAGGGAGCTTGGCATTCCCGTGGAGCAGGTCACCAAATTCGGCGGCGGCTCCTATATCAACGTGGGCAGGACCAAGGAGGATTGAGGCATGAGCGAAGCATACAGAGAGATCGAGCTTGTCATCATTGGAGGCGGCCCTGCCGGCATGGCGGCGGCGGTGGCGGCTTGGGAGAGC